>NZ_LZKE01000212.1:0-34550 GCF_001672675.1 Mycobacterium sp. E2327 | reverse complement strand
GGTGTCCTTCTCGGTACAGAACCGGGCCGTCGCCTATCCCGGCCAGCCGCTCAGCTTCGGCGGCGAGGTGACGGGCAAGCGCCTCACCGAGAGCGGCGCGGGCCTCCTGGATCTCGAGATCGCCGGCCGCCGCGACGACACCGTGCTGATGCCCGGAACCGCGACCGTCGAGCTGCCCCGACGCGGAACGCCGTCGTGACCGGGCTGCGCGGGGAAGCGGCGATCATCGGGATCGCCGAGCTGCCCGCCGAACGGCGCCCGACCGGACCGCCACGGTTCACCCTCGACCAGTACGCGTTGTTGGCGAAGCTGGCCATCGAGGACGCCGGCGTCGACCCCGGCTGCGTCAACGGCCTGCTCACCCACGGGGTGGCCGAATCGGCGATGTTCGCACCGGCCACGCTGTGCGAATACCTCGGCATGGCATTGGATTTCGGTGAGCGGGTGGATCTCGGGGGAGCCACCTCGGCGGGAATGGTGTGGCGCGCCGCGGCGGCCGTGGAGCTCGGCATCTGTGACGCGGCGCTGGCCGTCGTCCCGGGGTCGGCCGCCCTGCCGCAGTCCCAACGGCGGCCGCCGCCGGCACCGAATTGGTATGGGGCGTCGTCGAACACCTACGGCTCCCCGCAGGCCGAGTTCGAGATCCCGTACGGCAACGTCGGCCAGAACGCCCCCTACGCGCAGATCGCCCAGCGCTACGCGGCCGAGTTCGGCTACGACGCCGTCGCCGTCGCAAAGATCGCGGTCGACCAGCGCGCCAACGCCTGCGCGCATCCGGGCGCCGTGTTCCACGGAACCCCGATCACCGTGGACGACGTCCTCGCCAGCCCGATGATCGCCGATCCCATTCACATGCTCGAGACGGTGATGCGGGTGCACGGGGGAGCCGGCGTCCTGGTCGCCAACGCCGACATCGCGCGCCGAAGCCGCAACCGCCCCGTCTGGATCGCGGGCTTCGGTGAGCACATCGCGTTCAAAACCCCGACCTACGCCGACGACCTGCTGCGCACGCCGATCGCGCGCGCCGCCGAGAAGGCGTTCACGATGGCGGGGCTGGACCGGTCCGACGTCGACGTCGCCTCGATCTACGACTGCTACACCATCACGGTGCTGATGAGCCTGGAGGACGCCGGCTTCTGCGCCAAAGGCCAAGGCATGTCCTGGGTCAGCGACCACGATCTCACCTACCGCGGCGACTTCCCCCTCAACACCGCGGGCGGTCAACTGTCCTTCGGTCAGGCCGGGATGGCCGGGGGGATGCACCACGTCGTGGACGGGGCGCGTCAGGTCATGGGCCGGGCCGGCGATGCACAGGTGCCCGGCTGCGACGTCGGGTTCATCACCGGCAACGGCGGGATCATGAGCGAGCAGGTCGCCCTGCTGATCCGGGGGGACTAGCGTGACCGCCGAATACCCCGTGCCCGAGCCCACGCCGGTCTCCCAACCGTTCTGGGACGGCCTGCGCCAGCACCGAATCCTGGTGCAGTACTCGCCGTCGCTGCAACGCCACGTCTTCTACCCGCGCAGCCTGGCCCCCGGTTCCCTTGCCGACGACCTGGAATGGCGCGAAATCGAAGGCGCCGGAACGCTGTACACGTTCACCGTCGCGCGCCGGCCCACCGGCCCGCCCTGGGCCGACGCCCTGCCGCAACTCCCCGCGGTGGTGCAGTGGGACGCCGGGCCACGGGTCAGCACCGAATTGGTGGACGTCGACCCGGCCGACATCCGAATCGGAATGCGGGTTGCGCCCGTGTTTTACGATCTGCCCGAGAGCGGAATCACCTTGCTGAAGTATCGGCCGGCGTGACCGGCGCAGCGGCGGAGGCCACCATGGACGACCCGATCGATGGCGTCGTGCAGGCGATGCTGCGCGAACTGAACGACGGATTTCCGCGCGTGGAGACGATGACCGGGCCGGAAGCGCGCGCCGCGGTCGCCCAGCGACGCGTGCCCGTCGAGAACGTCGGCGACGTTCGCGACACCATCGACCACGCGATCCCGGGCCCGGCGGGCGCCCTCCCGGTGCGGATCTACCACCCACACGGCGAACCGTTCGGCCGTCGTCCCGGGATCGTCTTCTACCACGGCGGCGGATTCGTGTTCTGCGACATCGAGTCCCACGACGGCTTCTGCCGCGCCCTGGCGCGCGGCGCCCAGGCCGTCGTCGTGTCCGTCGGCTACCGCCTGGCCCCCGAGCACCCCGCGCCCGCGGCCGCGCTCGACGCCTTCGCCGCGTACTGCTGGGTGGTAGAACACGCAGCCGGGCTTGGCATCGACCCCATGCGGACGGCGGTCGCCGGCGACAGCGCCGGCGGGAATCTCGCGGCCGTCACCGCGATCCTGTGTCGCGAACGAGGGATCGCCCCGCCGGCCGCCCAACTGTTGCTCTACCCGGCCATCGACCCGTCGTTCGACACCGACAGCTACCACCGCTACGGCACCGGATACTTCAACACCCGCGCCGCGATGCAGTGGTACTGGCGGCAATACCTCGGCGCCGACAGGCTCGTCGACCCGCCCTACCTGGTGGCGCCCGCCCGAGCGGATTCTCATGCGGACCTACCCCCAGCGGTGATCGCGACCGCCGGGCTGGATCCGCTGCACAGCGAGGGATGCCACTACGCGCACTGCCTGCGCAGCGCCGGGGTACCGGTCGTGCATCGCGATTTCCCGGGATTGTTCCACGGGTTCATGACGATTCAATCCTTTCCGCCGGCGGCCTCGGCGCGCGAGATGATATGCGGCGACCTGCGCGGGCTCCTCGCGCCGACGCGTTGCGAGGCGACATGACCGATACGGACGTCATCGTCATCGGCGCGGGGTTCGCCGGGCTGTATGCCGTGCACCGGGCGGCCTCGGCGGGGTTGTCGGTAATCGGCATCGAGGCGGCTCCCGACGTGGGCGGCACGTGGTACTGGAACCGCTACCCAGGCGCGCGGTGCGACGTCGAAAGCGTCGATTACTCATACTCATTCGACGAGGAACTGCAGCAGAGCTGGACCTGGACCGAACGCTTCGCCGCGCAGCCGGAGATCCTGGCCTATCTCCGCCACGTCGCCGACCGGTTCGACCTGCGCCGCCACTACCGGTTCGGCGTCGACGTGGTCGGCGCCGACTTCAACCAGGACGACCGGCGCTGGCACGTGCGCACCTCCGGCGGCCACCAGCACGCCGCGCGTTATCTGTTGTGCGCGACGGGCTGCCTTTCGGCGGTGAACCGCCCCGACATCCCCGGCGTCGGCGACTTCGCCGGCGAGGTGTACTTCACGGCGGAGTGGCCCGGCGAGGATCCGGACCTGCGCGGCAAATGGGTGGGGCTGATCGGCACGGGTTCGTCTGGCATTCAAGCGGTTCCGCTGATCGCCGCCGAGGCCGAGCGGCTGGTGGTGTTCCAGCGCTCGGCGAACTACAGCATCCCAATGCCCAACCGCCCATGGTCTCCCGAGGAACAGCAACAGATCCGGGAGGACTACCCGGAGCGCCGCCGGCTCTCGGCCTACGCCTCGGCGGGCACGCCGCACGGCACCTACCCTAAGAAGGCGGTCGACACCGAACCGCACGAGCGCGTCGATGCCCTGTGGCGGCGCTGGCGCGAGGGCGGCGTGCTGTTCGCGAAGACCTTCCCCGATCAGAACAGCGACCCGGCGGCCAACGACATCGCAAGGAAATTCGCCGAGGAACGCATCCGGGAAATCGTGCACGATCCCGTCGTCGCCGCCGATCTCATCCCGGTCGACCACCCGATCGGGACCAAGCGGATCTGTACCGACGCAGGCTATTACGCGACGTTCAACCGCGACAACGTTCGGCTGGTGAACCTGCGCCGCGAGCCCATCGACTCCATCACCGGTGAGGGCGTGCGAACCAGCGAGGCCACCTACCCGTGCGACGTGCTGGTCTTCGCGACCGGCTTCGACGCGCTGACCGGCGCGCTGACCCGGATCGACCCGAGCGGGCCCGGCGGAGTGCGGCTGCGCGACGTCTGGGCCGACGGCCCGCTGACGTTTCTCGGCCTGATGGTGCCCGGCCTGCCCAACCTGTTCACCATCAGCGGGCCCGGCAGCCCGTCGGTGCTGGCCAACATGGTCCTGCACGCCGAGGTGCAGATCGACTGGGTGATCGAACTGATGCTCACGGCCCGCCGACTCGGCCTGAGCGAGGTGGAACCGCGCCGCGACGCCGCCGAGGCCTGGACCCGCCACGTGGCACAGGCCGCCGACCAGACGCTGTTCCCCAAGGCCGCGTCGTCGTGGTACCTGGGCGCCAACATCGAAGGCAAGAAGCGCGTATTCATGCCCTACGCGGGAGGATTCGGCAACTACCGGCGGCACTGCGACGCGGTGGCCGCGCACAACTACGCCGGGCTGGTGCTGACCACCCGATGACCGAGACAGTCCAGCAACTGCTACGCCAGCGCCGCAACGACGACACGCCCGCGGTCGCCCACGGCGACCGGACGTGGACCTGGCGGCAACATCTGGCCGAGGCCGAGGCGGAGGCGGCCGCGCTGATCGGCCTCGCCGACCCGGCCCGTCCACTGCACGTCGGCGCGCTGCTCACCAACTCCCCGGCGATGCTGCGCGCCATGGCCGCCGCCGCGCTGGGCGGCTACGTGTTGTGCGGGATCAACACCACCCGGCGTGGGCCAGGGCTGCTCGCCGACATCCGCCGATCCGACTGCCAGATCCTGCTCGTCGACGGCGAGCACCTGCCCCTGCTGGAAGGCCTCGCGCTCAACGGGATTCAGGTCATCGACGTAGGCTCGACGCGCTACTCCGACGCGGTCGCCGCGGCCCCGGCCCTGGTTCCGCATCGCGAGGTCACCGCCGCGGGCACCCTGATGATGATCTTCACCTCCGGCACCAGCGGTGACCCCAAGGCCGTCCGATTCGCGCACGGCATGGCGATCATGTGCGGGACCAGCCTGATCTGGCAGTACGACGTCACCGCCCAGGACGTCTGCTATCTGGCCATGCCGCTGTTTCACTCCAACGGCATCGCCGCCGGATGGGCGGTCGCCATCGGCAGCGGCGCCACGATGGTGCCGGCCAAGTTCTCTCCGTCACGCTTCATCGACGACGTACGCCGCTACCAGGTGACCTACCTGAACTATGTCGGCAAGCCGCTCGCGCTGATCCTTGCCACCCCCGAACGTCCCGACGACGCCGACACCTCGCTGCGAATCGCGTTCGGCAACGAGGCGACCGACCGCGACATCGACGAATTCGCACGGCGTTTCGGATGCCGCGTCATCGACAGCTTCGGCTCCAGCGAGTTCGCGGTGATCGTGGTGCGCGAGGACGGCGCCCCACCCGGCTCGATCGGCAAGCCCTACCCGGGAGTCAGCATCTACAACCCGCGAACCCTGACCGAGTGCGCGGTCGCGGAGTTCGACGAGCACGGCGCGCTGACCAATTTCGACGACGCCGTCGGCGAACTCGTCAACACCCAGGGCGCCGGGCCGTTCACCGGCTACTACAACGATCCCGCCGCGACAGCCGAGCGCATCCGGCACGGCATGTACTGGTCGGGTGATCTGGCCTACCGCGACGCCGACGGCTGGATCTATCTGGCCGGGCGCACCGCGGACTGGATGCGGGTGGACGGCGAAAACCTGGCGGCGGCGCCGATCGAGCGGATCCTGGAACGGCTGCCGCAGATCGGTCAGGTCGCGGTTTATGCGGTGCCCGACGAGCGGGTCGGCGACCAGGTGATGGCCGCACTCGTGCTTCGCGACGAAACCGCTTTGGAGCCAGCAGATTTCGAGAAGTTCCTCACCTCGCAGCCAGACCTGTCGCCCAAGGCGTGGCCGCGCTACGTGCGGATCAACGACGACCTGCCCGCGACCGCGACCAACAAGATCCTCAAACGGGAGCTGATCGCCGCCGGCATCACCGCGCAGGGCGGGGTGCTGTGGACGCGCGACGCGCGCGGCACCACCTATAGCGTGTCGCCGTGACTCACCCGGCGTCGGCGGGCGCAATCTGGCTGAGCTGTTCGGTGGCCGCTAAGGCGGGCTTCCACCATTTCGCCAGGGCCAACAGTTCGGTGACCTCCTCGTCGAGGGTCGTCGCCCGGGAGCGCAAAATCGTTGCCACGTCGGGGGATCCGGGCGTGGCGCCCGCGGTCTTGGCTCTGGCGGCGTGAGCCAGTTGTAAGGCTTGCGACGCCGCGTCGTGTTCGGCGGTAGGCACGGAGTTTGCGTGGAGGAACCGGGCCAGCTCGTGCGGCGCTATGTCGCGGAAATAGGGACGTAGATGCAGGATCGCGTCGCGGATTTCGATGATGGTTTGGTGTAGCTGCAGGGTGGTTTTTTGAAATCGATAATTGTCGTGGTCGAGGTTGAAGCTGCTTTCCGGGACCACCGTTGTCAAGCTTGCCCTTAAGGCGGCCAAGTTTTTCCAGGAGCGGCTGATGGGATCCAGTCCGAGGTAACGCAGCACTCGCGCTACGAGCGGAACAGCTCCGAAGCCATACACGATGACTGCTATGCAAAAGGCCTCAAAGCCGTGCAACCGCAGCCGGAACCTCAGCGTGTCAGTCCAGCCGAGCTGATCGGTCGCCGCCGAGACCAGCGCTTCCAGGCAGGCTGCTGCGGTCAGCACACCGACCAGTAGCCCGCCGACGGCGAGGAAGAGGTCACGTTTCTGGGTGCTCTTCCGCACCTCGGCCGCGAACATCCAAATAGCCCGAACCGCCAGCAGGAGAATCATGGCCGTATACAAGCTGCAGGCCAAGACTCCGTCCCAGCCGCCGGCGACTTCAAGGGTTTGACCGGCAACGCGGGCACGGGTCGCCGCGACCAGGTATGCCACGCATAAGATGACCGCGGCCAGGCGGTAATAGCGGTGACCCCGGCGCGTTTCGACCGGTGAGTGCCGAGTCCACAACATCGTAAAGCCAATGAATTCGGTGGCGGCGAAAATCATTGCCGCGGAGGATAATTGCTGGGCGGTGGTGACGGTCAGCAGGGCCCGTTTGGACAGCATGACTTCTACATCGCGCTCACGCAGGAGCTGGATCAGCAGGATCCAGGCCATCAGATTGCTGTAGTACCTCTCGTAGAGGTTGGTCCTGCACCAGCGGAAGCGCGCGGCGAGAAGCACCGCCATGGCGATGATCACGGGCCAGGCGATGAAGCCTGGGACGGTGGAGGTCATCGCCGATGGAAGAAGGCGCTACGCATCATCATCGACGAGCGTTCGTTGGCTTCGGCGGCGGCGATCATCAGCAGGGAAGCGAACATTTCGGCATCGCGCTCTTGCTCGCTGCCGCCATTGCTGCGTCCGAGCACCGCATGCACGGTTTGAGGATCGATATCGGGCAAGACCTGGCGGCACAGGTCGTGTTCGCGCCTCTTGTCCGGGCCGAAAGCAGGACTTCGGTTGTGACCTAGGAGCATGTGCCCGATCTCGTGGCCCACGATCTGGTCGATGTGGTAGTCGGTGGTCCCGATCTCGTGCAGGATCACGTCGTCGTTGTCGCGGGCCAGCCATAGTCCGCATGGACTGTCGGCCAGAGCGGCGGTGTCGGTTGGAATCAATCTGATTGGGCGGCCGCGCAATTCAGCCAGATTGCGGATGAAGACGTCCCTGTCCCAGGGGACCGGGATCGGCTGGCGGCGTGCCAGCGCCAAGATGTCACCATTCGAAAGTGTCATTTACGCCTCCCCCTCACCGCCGACTGGGTGCGCGATCGGCGGAAGTCGCTCAAGCTCGCGAACGCGGTCAAGGATCAGGGCCACACTGTTGAGTGCCTGCGGAGTAAGGCCGCTCGCACGCATGGCCAAATCCCGTACGCCGTTGTCACGCAACGCTTGCAGAAGATTGAGTTGGGCATCGATCTGCGCGTCCGGATCGCGGTCAATGAGATAGCTGGCCGGTACCCCGAAAAACTCGGCGATGGCGCGCAAATGCTGGACCGTTGGGTTGTCCTTGACCCCGCTTCTGAGCTGCCAGAGGTATGCCGGGCTGATCGAGACACCGGTTTGGGTGGTGATAGCGGCCGCGGCGGCGGCATTCGACAGCGGCGGCGTGTCTGGCCGACGCATGATCTCGAAGAGCTTGTTCAGGCGGGCGGCCAGGTCGCCCTTCTCGACGCCTTCAGCATCCCCGTGGCCGCCCATGTGTACTCCCGTTTATTATGACCGCTATCGGCATGTACTCACGTTACTCAACTGGGGATGGTACGTCGGGCGATACCGGGTGACAAACTTGGAAGGACACTACATGCTGCACCGGATCGCGCTGTTGGCTATCGCCGCGCCGCGGCGGGTCATCGCTGTTGCCTTGCTGATCCTCATCGGGGCATCGGTCTTTGGTGCCCCGGTCGCTCCGAGCCTGTCGGTCGGCGGCTTCCGGGATCCGAGCTCGGAGTCGGCCCACGCCAGCGGGCTGTTAACCGACAAGTTCGGTCAAAGCGATCAGCAGCTGGTGTTTGTGGTGACTGCGCCCGGAGGTGCCGCCAGCGATCAAGCTCGTCGGGTCGGCACCAATATCGACGAACAGCTGTTGCGGTCCCCGTACGTGCTGAACGTGTCCTCGGCGTGGACCGCTGCACCGGAGATCGCGGCCGGGCTGATTAGCAAGGACGGCAAGTCCGGCTTGATCGTGGCCAACCTCAAAGGCGGCGAAAACAACGCGCCGAAATACGCCAAGGCGCTGTCCGATCAAATCGGGGGCGATCGCGACGGAGTCGACGTGCGCGCTGGGGGAATGGCGATGGTCTACGCGCAGGTCAACGATCAAACTCAGCGCGACCTGGTGTTGATGGAAGTCATCGCAATCCCGTTGAGCTTCCTTGCACTGGTGTGGGTGTTCGGTGGCCTGCTCGCGGCGGCGCTGCCCGTTGCCGTGGGGCTCATCGCCATCGTCGGTTCCATGTCGATACTGCGGCTACTGACTTTCACCACGGACGTCTCGATTTTGGCGCTCAACCTCAGCACCGCGCTGGGCCTGGCGCTGGCCATCGACTACACACTGTTGATCATCAGCCGCTACCGCGACGAGCTGGCCGAAGGAGCCACTCCCAAGGACGCACTGATCCGGACGATGGCCACGGCCGGGCGAACCGTGCTCTTCTCCGCGATCACGGTCGCGCTGTCGATGGCAGTGATGCTGTTGTTCCCCATGTACTTCTTGAGATCGTTCGCCTACGCCGGAGTTGCAACGGTCGCATTCGCCGGTCTCGCGGCGATCATGGTGACCCCGGCAGCGATTGCCGCACTGGGGCCTCGGCTGGACTCCCTGGATGTTCGTCGGCTGGTACGTCGGGTGCTGCGTCGACCTGATCCGCTGCCGAGACGACCAGAACAGCTGTTCTGGTACCGGTCAACCAAGCTGGTGATGCGCCGAGCGATGCCCATCGGTCTGGCCGCGCTCGCCGTGCTGCTGCTGCTGGGATTCCCGTTCCTGCACGTGAAGTGGGGCTATTCCGACGACCGCCTGTTGCCGCGATCTGCGTCCGCCCACCAGGTGGGCGACCAGCTCCGCAACGATTTCGCCAACGATTCCGCGCCGGCGATACAGGTCGTCATCCCCAACGCGCGCGACCTGGTTCCTTCCGACCTTGACGGCTACGCTGCCGATCTGTCTCGGGTGCCCGACGTGTCCGCGGTAGCCGCTCCGGCCGGCACCTTCATCGGTGGGCACGATGTCGGGCCACCGGCGGCCGCGACTGGGATCGCCGGCGGCAGTGCATTTTTGACCGTCGCCAGTTCCGCGCCGTTGAACTCGTCAGCCTCCGACACCCAACTCGACCGGTTACACAAGATGCCGGGCCCCGGTGGCCGGTCAGTCCAGCTCGCCGGCCTCGCGCAAGCCGACCGCGACAGCGTCGAAGCCATCACCTCGCGCCTGCCGCTGGCGGTCGGATTTATCGCTGTCGTCACCTTCGTCCTGCTGTTTTTGCTTACCGGTAGCGTGGTGCTGCCCGTCAAGGCGTTGATCCTCAACGTCTTATCGCTCACGGCGACGTTCGGTGCCCTGGTATGGATATTCCAAGAGGGCCACCTTGACGCCCTAGGGACCACGTCTACCGGAACGTTGATCGCCAACACGGCGGTACTGATGTTCTGCATCGCGTTCGGCCTATCCATGGACTATGAGGTGTTCCTGGTGTCCCGGATTCGCGAGTACTGGCTGGCATCGGCTCGCAGCAGCGACGCCAACGACGAGTGCGTGGCGTTGGGCGTGGCCCGTACCGGGCGCGTGATCACCGCCGCCGCGCTGGTCATGTCGATCTCGTTTGCCGCGCTGGCCGCCTCGCAGGTGTCGTTCATGAGGATGTTCGGGCTCGGACTGACCCTGGCCATACTCATGGACGCGACCGTGATACGCACCGTACTGCTACCGGTCTTCATGCACGTGCTGGGCCGGGCCAACTGGTGGACCCCCAAACCGCTGGCCTGGCTGCACAACCGGATCGGCATCAGCGAATCGGCCAGCCGCGCCAGGCACGTGGCGCCCGGTTACGTGGCCCAGGATGAGTAGCAGGAGCCGGTCTGTAACGCAATCGGGTTGGCCCCTAGCGGTTTTCGCATGCCCAGATTCCGGCCGGCTGGACCGCGCAGAAAACCGACCCGCGTCGTCGGCGCCCTGGACTCAGTTGTCCCTCACGGGCGCTATATCGCCTGCAGCGGAAATAGATTCGGCGGCCAGAGCGAAATGACTCACCCGGCCTCGGCGGGCGTGGGCGCCTCGCCGAAGCGCGCCAACACCAGCGTTCCGCACACGGCCACAACGAATCCCGCGATCACCAGCCAGCCGAGGCCGTCGCGGGCGGAGTCACCCAGCCAGACGACGCCCACGATCGCGGGCGCAATCGTCTCACCGACGACCATGGCCGCCACCGTCGTCGTCACCGAACCGCGGTGCAGGGCGGAGGTGAGCAGGAGAAATCCCGCGACCCCGCCGCCGGCGCCCGCGTACAGCGCCGGCTGGGTGTAGAAGCCGGGCTTGGTCGGGTCGACGACATCCATCAGGCGCACCGCGATTTCGACCACGCCGAATCCGCTTCCCGCGCAAAGGCCCAGGGCGAGCCCCCGGGCGCGGTCATGCAACCGGCCGGCGGCGGCACCGATGAGGAATATCGCCGCGACCACACCGATCAGCGCCCAGCCGAGTCCGGCCGGGGCGCGGCGAAAGTGGCCGGGGCCCGCCGCGCACGCGAGCACGACGAGGCTCACGCAGACCACCGCGACGGCCGTCCATTCCGTTGCGGACAGCCGCGCCGACAGCACCCAGGCCGAGACGATGCCGGTGACCGCAATCGATGCCGCCAGCGCCGCGGCCACGACGTAGATCGGCACCAACCGCAGCGCCATCACCTGAAGCAGAAACCCGAGGACGTCAAGGCCGATGCCGGCGATATAGCGCCACTGCCGGACGGCCCGCATCAACAGCACCGCGTCGACGCCCGACTTGCTGGCCGGTTCGACCGATCGGGTGGCGACCGCCTGCAAGACCGTGGCGGTGCCGTAGCACACCGAGCAACCCAGCGCGAGCAGGAACCCGATGAGCACGGACTAGACAATACGGGGGCCGGCGAGTGTGGGCCCTAGGTAGGGAAACTGCCGCGGATTCGTCCATAGGCCCCACGCTCAAGCCCAGGCAACTCACATCTGCGAGAGGATGCGTGCGAGCTTCGCGGTGTACTCGGACTCGGAGATCGCGCCGGCGGCGCGCAGCGCCTCCAGTTCCCTGAAGCGCTCGGGAACCGGCACCGGCGGGTCCGGATACGAATGCGCCGTCGGGTCCGCGAGCTGCCTCGTGTCCCTAACGCCCCATTCCGAGCCGAGGTTGACGAGCCGGAGCGCGAAGAGCACACCGCCCGCGGTGATCGGCAGCCCGAGGTAGAGCAGCCACCCCAGCGGCACGCCCGCGCGGCTCAGAGCGAAGTAGCGCGAGACCAGCAGCACGGCGATCAGCGCGCCGGACAACAGGACAGCGGCTTTGGTCTTCATGCGGCAAGTGGAAACCGGGCAGGTGGCTACCGATCCCAACTGCGGCAAAGGTAATCCAGCACCAGGGCGGTGACGACGCCGTAGCCGAAGTGCGGAACCAAATCGCTGATCCAGCCGACGACGCCCCAGGTTCGCGGGTCGGTCACGCCGAGCACGGTCATCGGCCCGTTGGTGCCGATGAGGGCGAGCGCCGTCGCGACGAGCGCGGCGACCACGAGGCTCGGGCGCCAGCCCAGCGCGTAGGCCAGCCCGAGGATCAGGCCCATCCCGATCCCCGCGGCATACCCGGTCAGCGCACCCAGGCCGAGCAGCCGATTGGCCAGGACGTCACCGGATCCCGGCACCGTCAGGCCGAACAGCTTCGCCATCGCCTCGACGGTCCGTTCGGGCGTGGAGCTCGTCGGCCGGCCGCGCACGGCGATGTCGAGATAGGTGATCACGTTGAGCGCGGTGGTACCGGTGGCCCCCGCGGCGGCGCCGCTCAGCAACCCCGGCCACAAGTGGGAAGCCCGTGGATGTTTCATCCTGCCGCTGCCCTCCGCTTGTCGCGATGCGCATCTTCTGAAAAGAAACTACAGTTGACTGCCATGACGAACCGCATGCGCCGTACGGCGGCCGCGGTCTGCGCTGGCGCCGCTGTCGTGCTTGCGGTCGGGCTGGGCGTCGCCGGCGCTGGTGAGTCGCCGGGCGGCGCGACGGCCCAGTTTTCGAGTGTCGCGCCCGCTCCCGGCGATGGGGGCGGCGCGATACCGGTGCAGCCGGTGGGCGGCGGCGCCTGCATCATCGGCCTGAACTGTGGCTGCATTCCGCACCGCACCTGTCCCACGCCGCACCCGCATCCCGGTACGGCGGGCGCCAACCAACACGACGCTCCGCCCCCGCAAAATCCGTAGCGACGGGCTTCCTGACCAGGACCCGGGCGGCTTTCCTATCATTTGCGAATGAGCGCAGGTGGGCTGGATACCGTGGGCTCGCCGGCATTCACCGACGAGGACCCGGCCCTGTTTCGCGCCGCCGGCTGGTGGTCCGATTTGACGCTGTCGGACGCGGTGCGCCAGAACGCCCGGTCGGCACCGGACCGTCCCGCCTACGTCGACCATCCCGGGAAGTCGCTGTCATGGCCCGAATTCGACCGTGCCGCAACACAATTGGCCGATTTATTGGCCGGTGTCGGTGTGGCGCGCGGTGATCGGGTCGCGGTGTGGCACGGCGACTCCGCCGCCATCCACGTGCTGTTCGTCGCGATCGAACGGTGCGGTGCCGTCGTGGTCGGCATCGGCGCGCGCGCCGGGACCCGCGAGGTCGCCGCAATCCTGCGCAACGCGCGGCCGAAGATTCTGGTCAGCGACGCCCAGCGCGCGGATGCCGCGGTGGGCGTGGCGGGCGAATCCGCGCTGGTCCTGGACGGCGATCCGGGCGCGCTGCGGCTGAACGTCGACGCGGAGCCCGGGACGGTAACCACGGAGACACAACTGGGTCCCGACGACGTCTTCCTGATCAACTCCACCTCCGGGACCACGGGCCTGCCCAAATGCGTCGTGCACACGCAAAACCGGTGGCACTACTTTCACCAGAAGGCCGTCGCAAACGGGTTGCTGACACCGAACGACGTCTTCCTGCCGGTGATACCGACGCCGTTCGGGTTTGGACTATGGACCAGCCACACGACGCCGATCTACCTCGGCGCCACCGCGGTGATCCTGCCGAGGTTCACCGCATCCGCGGCGTGTGAGGCGATCGCCCGCCACCACGTCACCGTGCTGTGTTGTGTCAGCACACAATTGACGATGCTGATGGCGGACCCGGCATCTCGCGAACACGACCTGAGTTCGCTGCGCGTCGTTTTCGCGGGCGGCGAGGCGCTGCCCTACCGACCCGCCGCGGAGTTCGAGGACCTCACCGGCGCGAAGATCCTGCAGTTCTACGGCTCGAACGAGACCGGGATGCTGAGCGCGACCACGGTCCACGACCCCCGGGAACGCAGGCTGCGCACCGGCGGCCGGATCGTCCCGGAGATGGCGGTTCGGCTCTTCGACGGCGACCGGGACGTCACCGCGACGGGGCGCGGACAGCCCGCGTGCCGGGGCCCGGCGACGAGCCTCGGGTACCTGGGCGGGACCGACCACGACAAGCTGTTCACCGCCGACGGGTGGATGCGGATGGGCGACATCTGCGAGATCGACGCGGACGGCTATCTAAGCGTCACCGGCCGAACGTCCGATTTCATCGTCCGCGGCGGCAAGAACATCAGCGCCAGCCAAGTCGAGGACGCCGCCACCACCCACCCCGCGATCGCGGTAGCGGCGGCCGTCGCGATGCCCGATCCGGTGTTCGGTGAAAAGGTTTGCCTTTACGCCGAACTCGTCGACTCGCGGGCCGTCGATCTGCCGGAGCTCGTCGAGCACCTGCTGGCGCTGGGCGTCTCCAAGGAGCTGCTGCCCGAACGGCTCATCGTGGTCGACGAGCTGCCCCGGTCGTCCGGCGGCAAGATTGCCAAAGGCCAGCTCCGCGAGGATATTCGAATCAGGACGGAGGCGGATCATGAACGCTCCTAACGCACGTCGAGGTGGCGTCGAGGTGTGGGCGCCGTCGGTGGTGCCCCCGATCGGCGTCGACCTGTCCAACGAGCAGGCGCTGGCCGTGGCCTTCCGTCACCTCGCCGGCATCGGCTTCGCGGAAAACATGGCCGGACACATCACCTGGCAGCTCGACGGCCAGACGGACATGTTCGTCAATCCGTGGGGGCTGTGGTGGCAGGAGCTCACCGCCTCGGACATCTGCGTGGTGAACAGCGAGGCGCGGGTGGTCCGCGGCCGGTGGGATGTCACCCCGGCCATCCACATTCACACCGAATTGCACCGCGTGCGCGACGACGCCCGCGTCGTCATCCACAACCACCCCTACTACGTGTGCGTGCTCGCCGCGTTGGGCAGGCTTCCCGAACTCGTCCACCAAACCGGTTCGCTCTACCTCGACGACCTGTGCCTGGTCGACACGTACGACGGGGAAGTCGACAGCCCCGCGCGCGCCGCGGATCTCGCCGCGCGCATCGGCGGCGCCAACCTCACGATCCTGGCCAACCACGGCGTCATCGCGACGGGTCGCAACCTGCCGGAAGCCGTGTACCGGGCGGCGTCCATCGAACGGGTCTGCAAGCTGGCCTACGACGTCATGCTCACCGGCCGGGAACCGGTGAAGATGAACTGGTCGGACATGGCCGGCATGCAGCGGTCGCTGATCGAGCGCGCCGCCGACGTGTACTGGGCTGGGGCGGCCCGGATGACCATCAAGGCCGATCCCGATGTCCTCACGTGATGCGCGTGGATGGTGAAGCCGTCAGCGCACACTCAAGCGCCCTGCCCCGCGAGGAGACTGACGAGTGAAATCGATCGATGAGCTGGCCGGCGACCTGAACTTCACCACCGCGAAGACGGGCGGTGACCGCTCGGTTACCTTCCTGCCCGATCCGCCCCGTGCGCCACGGCGTTACACGGTGATCTCGGTGGACGACCACATTGTCGAACCGCCCGACACCTTCACCGGGCGCCTGCCGCGCAAGTTCGCCGACCGCGCCCCGAAAGTCGTCGAGACCGACAGCGGGGGACAGACCTGGGTGTACGACGGCCGGGAACTGCCCAACGTCGGATTCAACGCCGTCGTCGGGCGGCCGGTGGCCGAGTACGGCTTCGAGCCGGTCCGGTTCGACGAGATGCGCAGGGGCGCATGGGATATCCACGCGCGGGTGAAAGACATGGACCTCAACGGCATCTATGCCTCGCTCAACTTTCCCTCGTTCCTGCCGGGGTTCGCAGGCCAGCGGCTGCAGCAGGTCACCACGGACCGCGACCTGGCGCTTGCGTCGGTGCGGGCATGGAACGACTGGCACCTCGAGGTCTGGGCGGGCTCGTATCCCGAACGCATCATTCCCTGCCAGCTGCCGTGGCTGCTGGACCCCGAACTCGGCGCAAAGATGATCTATGAGAACGCCGAACGCGGCTTTCACGCCGTCACTTTCAGCGAGAACCCGGCGATGCTCGGATTGCCGAGCATCCACTCCGGCCACTGGGATCCGATGATGGCGGCGTGCGCCGAGACGGACACCGTGGTGAACCTGCACATCGGCTCCTCCGGCTCCTCACCGTCCACCACCGACGACGCGCCGCCGGACGTCCAAGGTGTGCTGTTCTTCGCCTACGCCATTTCCGCGGCGGTCGACTGGCTGTACTCCGGCCTGCCCAGTAGGTTCCCCAACCTGAAGATCTGCCTGTCGGAGGGCGGAATCGGCTGGGTCGCGGGCTTGCTGGACCGCCTCGACCACATGCTCAGCTACCACGCGATGTATGGCACCTGGCAGGCCCTCGGCGAAAGCCTCACTCCCGCAGAGGTCTTCACCCGAAACTTCTGGTTCTGTGCGGTGGAGGACAAATCGTCG
This sequence comes from Mycobacterium sp. E2327, assembly GCF_001672675.1. Classification (NCBI taxonomy): domain Bacteria; kingdom Bacillati; phylum Actinomycetota; class Actinomycetes; order Mycobacteriales; family Mycobacteriaceae; genus Mycobacterium; species Mycobacterium sp. E2327. The sequence continues at coordinate 18,156 of NZ_LZKE01000212.1, read as the reverse complement.
TTCGTGCAGCGCGATCGGATCGGCGCTGACAACATCATGCTCGAGGCCGACTACCCGCACTGCGACTCCACCTGGCCGCACACCCAGGAGACGATCCACGAACAGATCGGCGATTTGCCACCGGACGTGATCCGAAAGTTCAGTTGGGAGAACGCGTCCCGGCTGTACCGGCATCCCGTGCCGGTCGAGGTCCAGCGCAATCCCGATGCGTTCTAGGCCTTTTCGTGCTGACGCTCGTGCGGACAAGGGCAATCGGTGTCGCCGCGCGCCGAAAGCTGGTGCGACGCGCCCACCGGCGCCGACACGGACGCCAGCGACACGTCCCTCGGGCACGACGGCTCCGAGATCCAGTTCATGAACTGCCAGATGGCGGCCACTAACGTGACGAGCAGCAGCGCCGTCGCGACCGCGTGAAACACCAGGTAGTAGCAGTATCCGGACGGGGACTGCGGTGAACCATCGCCCGCGGCAACCGTTTTGAACGTCGCAATTCCCAGCAAGACAGCCTCCCTCTTCGACGCAACGGCATCGACCCCGACAACAACTGCTCGTTAGTCCTTCGGAGCGAGGCCCCGACCGGATGGCGAACACGTCGCATCGACCGAACGCAACGCGCAAATGCTCTGGTCGCGGCGGTCTCGGGCGCGCGTTTTGAACCGTCGGGCTCTGGGTAGCCGACCGGGGACGTCGGTCCTCGCGTTCAAAGCCCGACCGTCAGACAAGTGGGATTGGCAGGCGAATGAACACCCTCGCGTTGCTGGCCGGCCGCTACGAGGTGCGCGGCAGGCTGGGCCTGGGCGGCATGGCCGAAGTTCGCGACGGCTGGGACACCCGACTGAACCGGCCCGTCGCCATCAAGCTATTGCACCCGGTGTTCAACGCGCAGCCCGACATTCGGAACCGATTCGACGCGGAGGCGCGCGCGGCCGCGGCGCTGAACCATCCGAACATCGTGGCGGTTCACGACTGCGGCGAGCAGGACGGCATACCTTTCATCGTGATGGAGCGGTTGCCGGGCAGTTCGCTGGCCGACCAGATCGCCCGCGGTCCCCTTCCGGTCCCGCACGTCCGAGCCACCCTCGACAACGTTCTCGCCGCGCTGACGGCCGCGCACCGCGCGGCGATCCTGCATCGGGACATCAAGCCCGGAAACATCCTGGTCGGTGCCGACGGCGAGGCCATGAAGGTCGCCGACTTCGGGATCGCCAAAACCCACGAGGCGGTCGCCCACACGATGACGGGCCAGGTCTTCGGCACCATCGCCTACCTGAGCCCCCAGCGGCTCGCCGGGGCGCCGGCGACCGTGGCCGATGACCTGTATGCCGTCGGGGTGGTCGGCTATGAGGCACTCGCGGGGCATCGCCCCTTCCCGCAGGAGAACATGGGTGCCCTGGCCCGCGCCATCTTGCACGACCGGCCGCCGCCGCTGGCCCTGCTGCGACCCGACGTCGATCCCGCCCTGATCACCGCGATCGAACGCGCGATGGCGCCGGATCCGCGACAGCGGTTCGGCGGCGCCGCGGACATGCGGGGCGTCCTGCACGGTCGTGGGGCGGCCGTGGTGGCCGGGATGCCCGTCGCTGCGCCGCCGCGCCCGCCGACCAAGGTGCTCGAGCCGCCCCAGCCGGCGCGGAATCCGCGGCCGGGGGGCCGGACGAAAAAGCTGATCGCCGCCGCGGCCGTCCTGGCCGCGATGATCGTTGTCCCGTTTGCGATCGCTTCCGACCCGGCGCCCTCGAACGCGCCCGCCAAACCGGTGACGACGAGCACCCCGTCGCCGGTGCCGGTGCCGGTGAGCAATCCGGTTCCGCCGCCCCCGCCTACCGAACAACCGCCGGCTCCGCCACGGCATGGCCCCGGCAAGGGGCATGGCAAGGGACACGGCGGCGACTAGGCCTCCCAGCCCACGAGCACAATGCGCAAAAGCTCAAAATCGCTCGTTGAGCGGGTATTGCGCACAAGCGCGTCTGCGCCGTCATCGCTCCGTAGTTTCGAGTGAACAAGGTGTCGAGACCCCCTCGACCGAGACACCGACCAGGAGCGCGCCGTGTTCACTCAGCCGGAACTGACTACGGGATCAAACGCCTACCGCGGGACGCCCGCTGCGCTTCCGCAGCGACTGCCCACGAGGCAGGACGGCTATGTCGAGCGCACGGTCATCACCAGTGACGGCGTGCGGCTCGCGGTCCGTGACTACGGTGCCGCCGGCGCCCGGGATCACACCGTGGTCCTGATGCACGGCCTGTGCCTGACCCAGTCGAGCTGGGCCCTTCAGGTCCGCCACCTGGTGCGTCGGTGGGGCGACAGCGTGCGCATCATCACCTACGACCACCGCGGCCACGGCCGTTCGACCGGAGCCGACATGCACACCTACGAGATCGACCGGCTCGCCGCCGACCTCGCCGACGTCCTCGCCGTTCTGCGCGTGAGCGGTCCCCTGACCCTGGCAGGCCACTCGATGGGTGGGATGACGGCCCTGGCCTACCTGGCGCGGCCGGCCGCCGAGCGCCCGGTGGAACCGCAGGGCCTCGTCCTCGTGGCGACGGCGGCGGGCCGGCTTGCCGAGCGCGGGCTGGGCCGCTTGCTGGCCAGCCGGGCCACGGGAGCCCTGTTCGATCTCGTGCACCACATGCCGCGACGGGCGACGGATCAGGCGATCAACGGGCTGGTGCGACCCGTCTGCGAAGGCCTCATCAAATATTCCGGCTTCGACCGCAACGGCGCCGCAGCGGTGACCCAATCCGCGATTCGCACGATCTCCTTGACGACGGCGGCCGGCTTCCTGCCCAGCCTGAAGCGGTACGACCAGTACGACGGGCTCGCCGCGATCGCCGCGAACACGGTCGTCATCAGCGGGGGAGCGGACCGAACCACGCCGGCCGAGCACGCGCGTGATCTGGCCGCCGCCATCCCGGGCGCCGTCCACCTGCACCGTCCCACCGCCGGGCACATGCTGCTGGAAGAGGACGCGGAGTGCGTCAGCGCGGCGATCGACGGCGTGATGTCCACGCGTCGCCGGCCGGCCCGTGGCGCGGCCAGTTGACCGCCGCCCGCAGGCTCGAATGTTATGAGCGTGCAAATTCTTTTCGTTTGCTGTGCGGGAACGCTTGCGGCTCGCTAACGTCGGGCCATCGCAATTGGCTGACATCTCCGCCCCGGGGGGCGGAAGCGAACTGGAGGTTGCCCGATGAGGAAGATCGTTGCCGCCGGTGCTTTGGCGTTCTGTGGGCTGCTGACCACCGGCGTCGGCATCAGCAACGCCGAAGAGATTCAGGTCGAAGGCAACTACGCGACCCAGGCCGCGTGCGAGGTGGACGGCCCCCACGTCGAGGTCAACCATCCCGGCACCTTCACCCATTTCTCGTGCGTTCAGCATTCCGACGGCCTCTGGTACTTGTATCTGAGCAACTGATTTCCCGGCCCCGGCCGGAAACCGGTCAGAGGTCGGAGGCCAACCTCCGCAGAATGTCCGCCGCGGGCTCGGCGGTGGCGTGCCGATACCCGGTGCCCGCCCACAGGTGGACGTAGTCCGGCTTGCCCGCTGCGGCGGCGGCCTTGCGCATCGGGCTGGTGAGGTAGTGAATCGCCGGGTAGCCCAGCGGCGCCTGCGCCTCGTGGGCATCGATGAACGCGTTGCGCAGGCCGCGGGCCGGCCGGCCGGTAAAGGCCCGGGTGATCACGGTCTCGCTGTAAGCCGGATCCATGAGGGCGGCCTGGTGGGTCGCCGAGGCGCCGCTTTCGGTGGCGCGGAGCAAAACCGTTCCGACCGCGGCCGCCACGGCGCCGGCGCGGATCACGTCGGCCACCGCGGCGGGAGTGGCGAGGCCACCGGCAGCCATCACCGGCAGCGGTACCGTCGCGACGATCTGCGCGACGAGGTCGACGATCGGGACCGGTGTCAACGGCGTGCGGGGCGAGAGCGTGCCCGAATGCCCGCCGGCCGTCGCCGCCTGCACGGCGAGCATGTCGACCCCGGCGTCGCGCGCCTGCGCCGCCTCGTCGGGCGTCGTCACGGTCTGCACCACAACGGTATTGGCCCTCTTCAGCGCGGTGATCACCTCGCGCGGCGGTATCCCGAACGTGAACGACACCAACGGCACCGGGTCGTCGAGCAGCAGCGCGATCTTCTCGTCGAAGCGGTCGGTGTCGTCGATCGGCTCGGTTGGAAGCGTCAGCCCGAACTGATCGGCGTCCTTTTGGACGATCGCGGCGTAAGCGCGGTAGCTGTCGGGGTCGACGGGCAGGGGATTGGGCGCAAAGACGTTGATCCCGAACGGAATTCCCTCGGCGCGCACCTTCTTGATCTCCGCCTCGACGGCGTCGACGGTCTTGTACCCGGCCGCCAGCATGCCGAGGGCGCCGGCCTGGGTCGCGGCCGACACCATCGCCGGCGTGGTCGGCCCACCGGCCATCGGGGCGGCCACCAGCGGTATCGACATCCCGAACTGTTCCAGCATCGCAGTCCCCCTTCGAGTCCGGATCACACGCTGCCCTGAGGATATCGGCGAAGCACTGCCATTCCATCCCGGCGCCCGACCTGACAGGATGCTTCACCGTGAAGCGGCCCAACTTTCTAGTAATCGTGGCGGACGACCTCGGATATTCCGACATCGGCGCGTTCGGCGGCGAGATCAATACGCCGAACCTGGACCGGCTGGCCTATGCCGGCGTCCGGTTCACCGATTTCCACTCCGCCCCGGCCTGCTCGCCCACCCGGGCGATGCTGTTGACCGGCACCGACCACCACATCGCGGGCATCGGCACGATGCTCGAGGTCGCGATCCCCGAGTTCCACGGCGCCCCCGGCTACGAGGGCTACCTCAACGACCGGGTCGTGGCCCTGCCCGAGCTGCTGCGCGACGCCGGATATCTGACGCTGATGTCGGGCAAGTGGCACCTGGGCGACACCATCGAAACGTCGCCGTGGGCGCGCGGGTTCGAGCGCTCGTTCGCCTTGCTGCCGGCCGGCGCCAGCCACTACGGCCCCGCGGTGGGCGGCGGGTTTTCGCCCGTGGCAACGCTTTACACCGAGGATGACCAGTTCGTCACCGTTGGTGACGACTTCTACTCTTCCGACTTCTACGTCGACACGCTGCTGCGCTACTTCCGCGAGCGCACCGACGAGGACGACCGTCCGTTCTTCGCGTATTTGCCATTTCAGGCCCCGCACTGGCCGCTGCAGGCGCCGGGCGAGACCATCGCGACCTATCACGGCCGCTACGACGCCGGCCCCGACGAATTGCGCGAGGCCCGCCTGGCGGCGCTGAAGAAGCTCGGGCTTTGCCCGCCCGACGTCGAGGCGCACCCGGTCGTGGCCGACGGCGCCACCGAATGGGCCGACATGACCGACGACGAGCGTGCGCGGTCGGCCCGCAGCATGGAGGTCTACGCCGCGATGGTGGACCGGATGGATCAGAACATCGGGCGGGTCATCGACTACCTGTCCGACACCGGCGAATTGGACAACACCGTCGTGATCTTCCTGTCCGACAACGGCGCGGAAGGTGCGATGGTCGAGGCGATGCCGCTGCGCGGCGCCCAAATCGTCGCGCAGATCGAAAAGTACTGCGACAACAGCCTCGACAACCTGGGCGGGCCCACCTCGTTCATCTGGTACGGCCCGCGCTGGGCGCAGGCGGCCACCGCGCCGTCGCGACTGCACAAGGCGTTCACCACGGAGGGCGGGATCCGGGTGGTGGGCTTCGTGACCTGGCCCGGCTTCGCCCGGCAGGCCGAGATCGGCACGGCCTTCACGACCGTCATGGACATCGCCCCGACGGTGCTCGAGCTCGCCGGTGTCGCGCACCCCGGCACCGCCTACCGGGGCCGCGACGTCGCGCCCATGCGGGGCCGTTCCCTGGTGCCCTACCTGTCGTGCGACAGCGAAGCGGTCCACGACGTGGACACCGGCACCGGTTGGGAATTGTTCGGGCGCAGGGCGATCCGTCAGGGCGACTGGAAGGCGGTTTATCTGCCCGCGCCGTACGGTCCGGGCGCCTGGCAGCTGTACGACCTGTCCGGCGACCCGGGCGAGATCGAGGATCTCGCCGCCGAGCGGCCCGACAAGCTGGCCGACCTACTGGCGCTGTGGGATCGCTATGTCGAGGAGACCGGCGTGATCCTCGACCCCGTCTCGGTGTTCGACGCCGACCTCTAGAAGCGGATTTCTTCGATAGCCGTGGCCGGCGGCGCCCGAGTGCTAGCGTCGGCTCCGTGTCAGCTGACGGCAACCTCATCCGTATCGGCATCTTGGGTGCGGCCCGCATCGCGCCCCTGGCGGTCGTCAACCCCGCAAAGCAACACAGCCAGGTCGAGGTGGCCGCGGTGGCGGCCCGCGACCCGGCGCGTGGGCGCGACTTTGCGGCCAAGCACGGCATCCCGCGGGTACACGACAGCTACGACGCGCTGATCGCCGACCCGACCATCGACGCGGTCTACAACCCCCTGCCGAACGGCCTGCACGGCCGGTGGACGCGGGCCGCGCTGGACGCCGGGAAGCACGTCCTGTGCGAAAAGCCGTTCACCGCCAACGCCGCCGAGGCGCGCGAGATCGCCGCGATCGCCGCGAATTCCGATCGGGTGGTGATGGAGGCCTTCCACTATCGCTACCACCCGCTGACCCGCCGCGTCGAGGAGATCATCGCCTCCGGCGAGCTGGGCAAGCTGCGCAGGGTGGAGGCCGCCATGTGCTTCCCCCTGCCGAGGTTCTCCGACATCCGCTACAACTATTCGCTTGCCGGCGGGGCGCTGATGGACGCCGGGTGCTACTCGGTCCACATGGTCCGCACCTTCGGTGGTTCGACGCCGGAAGTCGTCTCCGCGCGGGCGAAATTGCGCGATCCGCAGGTCGACCGGGCCATGACGGCCGAAGTGAAGTTCGCCGGCGGGCACACCGGCCGCGTCCGCTGCTCGATGTGGTCGTCGCGGCTGCTGCAGATCAGCGCCCACGTGGTGGGCGAGCACGGTGAGGTGCGGGTCTTGAACCCCGTGTTGCCCAGCGCTTTCCACCGGCTCACGATCCGATCGCACGACGGTCGACGCGTCGAGCGCTTTTCGCGCCGCACTACCTACGCCTATCAGCTCGACGCCTTCGCCGGGGCGGTGATGCGCGGGGAACCGGTCAAGACGACCCCCGAGGACGCGATCGAAAACATGACCGTCATCGACGAGATCTACCGGGCCGCGGGACTTCCCCTACGTAACCCGAGTTGATCCTCCGGTGCACGCGTTCGCCTGCCCCCGGTGTCGCGGCTTCGCGCCCTTCGAATCGATGCGCTGCCCGAATTGCTCGGCCGAGCTTGGATTGCATGTGCCAAGCCGCGCGATGGTCGTGACCTCCTCCGGTGCGGCCGTCGTCGCGGGCGAAGTCTGGATTCGCTGCACAAGGTCGGCCACCCTCGGCTGCAACTGGCTGACCCGGGAGCAACAGGAAATCGGCGGCGAGCAGGGGCGATGCCTAGCCGATTCGCTGATCCGCCGAGAGCCCGACGCGGACGACACCATCGCGGTGGAGAAGCTCGCGGCCACCGCGGTTGCGCTGCGTCGCTTGGTGTATCAGCTCGTCGACATCGGGTTGCCGATCGACCCCTACTGGCGAAAAGACGGCGGGCTGGCATTCGATCTGCTGTCCAGTTACAGCGGCGGCGAGCGGGTGGTGATCGGACACGCCGACGGGGTGATCACGATCGACCTGGTGGAGTCGCTCGACGCCTACCGTGAGGCGCTGCGGGTCAATCTCGGGGAGCCCTATCGCACCATGCTCGGTCACTTCCGCCACGAGATCGGCCACTACTACCAAAACGTCCTCGTGGAACAGGATCCCGGCGCCGCTCGCTATCTCGACGAATGCCGCGAGATCTTCGGCGACGAGCGCGCGGATTACCAGCACGAGTTGGCACGACACTACAAATTCGGCGCCCCGCCGGACTGGGGCGACTCCTACATCTCCGAATACGCGACGATGCACCCGTGGGAGGACTTCGCCGAATGCTTCGCGCACTACCTACACATCGCCGACACCATGGCCACCACCCGCGAGGCCGGGATGGTCTTGCACGCCGACCGGGTCCGCTTCTCGGTGCCGCGCGATATTGTTCCGCTCGCCTCGGATGACGCTGCGCCGATCGAGCATCTGCTCGAAGACTGGAAGTGGTTGGCGCTGTTCTTCAATCAGGTGAACACCGCCATGGGCAAGAACCCGCTCTACCCGTTCCACATCCCGCCTCCGGTGGTCCGCAAGCTGGCGTTCGTGCACAAAGTGATTCGAGGGACCGCGCGGCAGGGGTAGCAGGGCGAGCCGGCCGGGACGTCGAAGAGCGCGCCTTCCGGCCCCATCGCCCCCACAGCGGCCTGATAACTCAGGAGATCTCGGACAACAAGCGCCGCGCCGCCTCGACGCAAGGGCGGAGGCGATCAATCGGACTGACGCCCGCCAGCGCCAGAGACCTTCTCGGGACTTCGATTTCGATCACGATATCGGCGGGCAGCGCGGAAAGGATGTCGTGGAGCGGCAATTCACCTTCGCTGGGAACCATGCGTTCGAACATGGCTTCCTCCATGTAGTTGTCGCCCCGAGGCGCCAGCGTCGTGTCGTTGACTTGGGCATACCCGATGTGGTTGGGGTCCATGGCTGCGATGTCCGCGGCGGTCGAGCCGGATCGCACCAGATGCATGGTGTCGATCAGCAATCGAAAGTCGGCCCGCGCCACGTGTTCCCGAGCGGCCAGCGCGGTGGGCAGGTCGCCGATGGTCAGCCCCGGCACCGGTTCCACGACCGTCTGGATGCCGCGCTCGGCGGCCAGTTCGGTCAGGATCGCGAACTGGTCGAAAGTGCGGCCGAGGTCGGGGTCAAGGCTCACCACGTTGATCCGCGGAACGCCGAGGTCGGCCAGCGCGTCGAGATCGCCCGCGAAATCCCGCATTTCGGCGCCGGGCAATACCAGGAACCCGTCGCCGAGCGAGATCGTGACGCCACGGTTGTCCATCGCGGCCCGTAGATCCCGCCGCAGCGCCGCGTCCTTGAGGGAGAACGGCGGATAGCCGAGCGCTACCAGCGGAAGCCCCCGCACAACCGCCGACATGTAGCGGCAGCCGAGGTCCGCGGTGAGATCGACGAATTCCACTGGGGGAAGGCCGAAGCCGCCGAGAAATCCGATACCGAGGCGGTCCATGTTATGCGGGCCGGCCGGCCAGTTGGGCCAATTGATCAGCGGCCTGGGGTGTTTGAGTGGTCAACGCGATCTTCCCGGAAGTCACCGGCTCGACGATGATCGGCGCCTCCAGAACCAGGTCGTCGCGGATGAAGGCGACGTGGTCCTGCAGGTGGGCGGCGGTGAACGTTGCCCAGGCAGCCGCCGATGGCGGGTCCATGGTCAGGCTCACCTCGTAGAAACCGGACGTCAGCGACGCCGGCGGATCCACGTGTGTCAGCGCCAACCGCATCGTCTCGGGACCCAACGTATAGAGCGTGCTCCGGACCAGGTCACAGGTAACCAGCACGTTCGTCGGCGCCACCGGACTACCCGGGTTGGTGGCGGGGCACTTGTTGGGCGTCGTCGGCTGCGACCTCTGCACCGGCCGGACCGGCAACGGTTGGATGCTCACCGCGGGGGGCGGCGATTGGGTGCTCGTCGGGGCCGCGGCGGTGGTTGGCGCGGTCGTGGAGGTGTGGTGTGGCGTCGAGTGGCAGCCGCACATCACCGCACCGAGCAGCAGGGCGCAGGTGAGGCCGCGGGCGCCCACCGAGCGCTTGATCATTGCACCACAGTTTCATCCGAGGACCCGTCGCGTTCGCCCGACACGCCCTTTACGGACACTACAAATATAGAGTAGTCTCCCGCTTCGGATGCCCGCGATGGACAAACGACGAAAGCCCAACCCCACCGAACGCCGCCGCGACCTTTGCGACGCGGCGATCCATCTGCTGGCCCAGGAGGGCGCCAAGGGGTTGAGCCATCTCAAGGTCGACCGCCAGGCCGGGGTCCCGGACGGCACGACCTCGTTCTATTTCCGGACCCGCTCGGCGCTGCTGCGCGCCGCGGCCGAGCGGCTGGCCGAGCTCGATTTGGCGACGTTGCAGTCCGTGGCGGACGGGGCCGAGCGTCCCGACGGACAGCGAAACCACCCGTCGCCGTCGCGGTTGTCGCAGGTGGTGATCCAGGCCGGGAACGAACCGCAATTGTCGCGAACCAGGGCCCGCTACGAGCTGACCATGCAGGCCACCCGCGACCCGGCGGTGGCGGCGATCCTGCAGCAAGCCACGGACGCATTCACCAAGCTGCACCGCGAAATCCTGGTGCAGCTGATGCCGCGCGGCGCCGACCTGGAGCCGGCCGTGGTCGAGGACCTGAGCAACATCACGCTCACCTTTATCAACGGCCTGCTGCTGCGCTTCGCCCATGGCGACCGAATCATCGACAGTCCCGAGCAGCTCGACGGGATCCTGGCGGCCATCGCCACCGGCATCCTGAAGAACCCCAACAAGGGCCGGCTGACCGAGACCGGCGGGTCGTCGGCTCAAAGCCTTGCCAGAGCACCCGCCATATGATTCTCTACGAGAATAGAGTAGGCGCAACGTATTTAAGCGACACGTATAAATTGTTCGGCCCGATTCCGTCGCCGACGGACAGCTCAGTGGACAGGTGAGAATGCAGGCGCTAGGAGGGATTTCGTGACGGCGAGCACGGACAGTGATGTTCATTTCGACCCGTACGACGTCGAGCTGATTGCCGACCCGTATCCGATGTTCGCGCGCCTGCGGGACGAGGCGCCGCTCTACTACAACGCCGAATACGACTTTTATGCGCTGAGCCGCTACGCCGATGTCAACAAGGCCCTCATCGACAACGGCACCTACAGCTCGGCCCGGGGCGTGATCCTCGAGTTGATCAAGGCCAACCTCGAAATCCCTTCGGGCATGCTGATCTTCGAAGACCCCCCGATCCACGACGTGCACCGCAAGCTGTTGTCGCGGATGTTCACCCCCCGCAAGATCAACGCGCTGGAGCCGATGATCCGGGACTTCTGCGCGCAGCTCCTGGATCCCCTGGTGAGTTCGGGGCGATTCGACTTCGTCACCGATCTCGGCGCGATCATGCCGATGAAGGTCATCAGCATGCTGCTCGGGATTCCCGAGGAAGATCAGGAGTACATCCGCGACCGCGGGAACGCCCAGCTACGCACCGAGCCCGGCAAGCCGATGAGCGCCGCCGAGCACGGCCTGTCGGTGGGCGAGCAGTTCGAGGCCTACATCGACTGGCGTGCCGAGCATCCGTCCGACGACATCATGACCGAGCTGCTCAACGTGGAGTTCGTCGACGAGACCGGCACCACGCGGCGGCTCACGCGCAGCGAGATCCTGGTGTACCTCAACGTCGTGGCCGGGGCGGGCAACGAAACCACGACCCGGCTGATCGGTTGGGCGGGAAAGGTACTCGCGGAGCACCCCGATCAGCGCCGCGAGCTCGTGCAGAACCCCGGCCTCATCCCGCAAGCCATCGAGGAGCTGCTGCGCTACGAGCCGCCGGCCCCGCACATGGCGCGTTACGTGACGCGCGACGTCAGCCTGTACGACCAGACGGTGCCGGAAGGCAGCGTGATGATGATGCTGCTCGGCTCCGCTTGCCGCGACGAGCGCCAATTCGGGCCCGACGCGGGCGAATTCAACATTCATCGCCCCACCCGCCCGCATCTCACCTTCAGCGTCGGAGCCCACTTCTGCCTGGGCTCGGCGCTTGCCCGGCTGGAAGGCCGGGTCGCCCTTGAGGAAATCCTCAAGCGCTTCCCGGAATGGGAGCCCGATCTGGCCAACGCCACGCTCAGCCCGACGTCGTCGGTGCGGGGCTGGGAGACCCTGCCAACCGTGGTGCCCTGATGACGGGCCGGGTAGCAGGGAAGGTCGCCTTCATCACCGGCGCTGCCCGGGGCCAGGGCCGAAGTCACGCGGTGCGCCTGGCCCAGGAGGGTGCCGACATCATCGCGGTCGACGTCTGCGGACCCATCGACAACCTGGCCTACCCGCATTCGACACCCGAGGACCTCGCGGAAACCGCGGATCTGGTGAAGGGCCACAACCGGCGCATCGTGACCGCACAAGTCGACGTGCGTGACTACGACGCGCTCAAGGCGGCGGTCGACGGCGGGGTGGAACAACTCGGCCGTCTCGACATCGTCGTCGCGAACGCGGGCATCGGCACCTTCGGCAACAAGCTGCACAAGATTCGCGAGAACGTGTGGCAGGACATGATCGACGTGAACCTTTCGGGCGTCTGGCACACCGTGAAAGCCGGTGTGCCGCACATCATCGCCGGCGAACGCGGTGGCTCGATCGTGCTCACCGGCTCGGTCGGGTCACACAAGGCCATGGCGTACACCGGCCACTACATCGCCGCCAAGCACGGGGTGATCGGGCTGATGCGCGCCTTCGCCGTGGAGCTGGGCCAGCACATGATCCGGGTGAACTCGGTGCACCCCAGCCAGGTCAACACGCCGATGACCATGAACGACGTGACGTTCCGCCTGTTCCGCCCGGACTTGGAGAACCCAGGACCGGAAGACTTTGCGCCGTTCTCGCAGATGACCCACACGCTGCCGGTGCCCTGGGTGGAGGCCGCCGACATCAGCAACGCCGTCCTGTTTCTCGCCTCTGACGAATCTCGTTATGTCACCGGCGTTTCGCTACCCGTCGACGCGGGAGCTTTGCTCAAGTAAAGAAAGTGGAGACCGATGCCTGAGTACGACTACGAAAAGCTGAAGAAGGAAGCCGAGCAGTACATCAAGTTCGAGAAGGACAAAAAGAACAGGATCGCCTACATCACTTTCGACCGTCCCGACGCGCAAAACGCCACGACGCTGGGCATGCGGCAGAACTACGCCGACCTGATCCACAAGTGCAACGTCGACGACGAGGTCAAGGTCGTGGTGATCCGCGGCGAGGGCGAGGATTTCGGTAGCGGCGGCGACCTGCCCGAGCAACGCCCGATGCTGGAGAATCCGGGCCTGCCGTTGCTGCACGAGCTCGCGATCAACGACGACGACGTCAAGTACCCGCCGGGCGGGTCGTACCGCTACCTGTCCACCGTCACGGACTTCTACGCCAAGGCGCGCGCGGGAAACCGCCCGCTGCAAGAGCTTCGGAAGATCAGCATCATCGAGGCGAAGGGCTACTGCTACGGGTGGCACTTCTATCAGGCCGGCGATGCCGATCTGGTGGTGTCCTCGGACGACGCCCTGTTCGGCCACCCCGCGTTCCGGTACGTGGGCTGGGGCCCCCGCCTTTGGTGGTGGGCGGAGACGATGGGCCTGCGGAAATTCTCCGAAATGCTGTTCACCGGGCGGCCGTTCAGCGCGAAAGAGATGTACGACTGCGGTTTCGTCAACAGCGTGGTGCCCCGCGAGAAGCTCGAAGAAGAGACGCTGAAATACGCGATGGCGTGCTCGCGGTCGCGTCCGACGGACACGGTGGCGGTGCAGAAGACCTTCCTGGAGCTGTACAAGCAGCACAAGGGCGAGTACTTCGGCAGCCTGCTCACCGGCATGGTCGAGGGCATGCTGCCGCTGATCCAAAACGATGCACAAGAGGTCGACCTCACCGAGGGCACCTTCGAAAAGGGCCTCAACAACGTGGTGAAGGACAATGACCTGAACTTCCCACCGGAGTGGCGCCTGAGCCGCTCGGGACGGAAGAAGCCCTGACCGTTTCGAGGGGCCGTCCATGTCCGCGTTGACGGGCTTTCGGATCGTCGAGTTGGCCGAGACGGTCGCGGGGGAGTACTGCGGAAAGCTGCTCGCCGACTTCGGTGCCGAGGTGATCAAGGTCGAGGCGCCCGAACGCGGCAGCCGCACGCGCGCGATGGCGCCCATCCTTGCCGACGGTCCCGAGGGCAGCGCGCTGTTCGCGTACCTCAATACGAACAAGCGATCCGTCGTCATAGACGCCGAGCGCCTCGATGACCTGATCGCATCGGCCGACGCGGTCATCGAAGACGGGATTTCTGGGGCCTCGGACCGATCGGAACGGCACCCGTCCGTCGTGTTCTGCTCGATCACGCCGTTCGGCGCCGAGTTCGGTAACGCCAAGAGCCTCAACGTGTTCCACGCCAGCGGGTGGGGGTATCACACACCCAGCCACGCCGATCCCACCAAGCCGCCGCTGCAGGGGCCGGGGCGGTTCCTGGCGGACTACGAGGCGGGCCTGGACGCGGCACTGTGTGTCGCGTCGTCGCTGTTCGGTCGGCTGCACACCGGCCGGGGAGAGTCCATCGACATCTCCCAGCACGCCGTGCTGGTCTCGCGCGCGGACTGCATCCTGGGCCGAATCATCACCGGGGAGGTTCCCGCCGAAGGGCGCCGCGACGACTACGACCAGGCCGGCCCCGCGTCGTTCTTCGCCTGCGCCGACGGCTTCGTCTACCTGTACATGACCAGCCGCGCCCACTGGACGGGACTGAAGGAACTCATGGGTCATCCGGACTGGCTGGATGCCTTCGAGGACGACTGGCTGGAGTTCTCGGTCACGACGGAAAAGGTCGAGGCGTTTCGGCGGGGCTTCGCCGCATGGGTGTGGGATTTGACCAAAGAGTCGGCGGCCGATCGCGCGCAGCGCCTCGGGGTGCCGTTGGTCCCGGTCAACGAGGCCGCCGATCTGCACCGGTCGCCGCAATACCGCCACCGTGGGTTCTTTCAGGAGATGAGCCACCCCACGCTGGGTGACGCGGCGTATCCGACCGTTCCGTACGCGCTCGGCGCATCGCCGGCCCGAATCACCTCCGCCGCGCCCACTCTCGGCCAGCACACCGACGCGGTCCTGGGCGGCCTGGACGTGCCGCGCACGCCGCCGAAGGTCAGATCGCCGCAACTCAAGCCGCCGAAGCGCCCGCGGGGCGGGCCGCTGCAGGGCGTTCGCGTCGTCGAGCTCACCAAAGTGTGGGCCGGCCCGTACGCCGGCAAGCTCCTGGCACAGTTGGGCGCCGAGGTGATCAAGATCGAAACGGCAACCGCCCCCGAGGAGATGCGGGCCTACGGCGGCACCGACATCGACCACGCCCCATACTTTCTCAGCATCAACCACGAGATCCTCAGCGTGGACCTCGATATCAAGTCGGACGAGGCCATGGCGCGGCTGCGCGAGCTGATCGCGCGCAGCGACATCGTCATCAACAACCTGCGGCCGGGCGCGATGGAGCGCCAGGGCCTGGGCTACGAGCAGCTCAGGGCCATCAAGCCCGACATCATCTCGGCGTCGATCAAGATGTGGGGCAACGACGGGCCGCTAGGGCATCAAACCGGTTATGCCCCATGCTTCGCCGCGCTGGCCGGGCTGGCGTCGCTGGTCGGCTACCCGGGCGGACCGCCCCTCGGAACGAGCATGCGCTACGGCGATTCCACCGTCGGAGCCGCCGCTGCGTACGCCGCCGTGGTGGCGCTGCTGCACCGGGAACTCAGCGGCGAGGGCCAGTTCGTCGACGTGTCGGCGGTGGAGACGCTGTCCTCGATGGTCGGCGACTGCCTGCTCGAGCAAAGCCTCACCGCAGAATGTTTGGGGCCCAACGGCAGCAAGCATCCCGACCTGTGCCCACACGGCTGCTACCCGTGCCAGGACGATTCCTGGATCGCGGTGGCCGTGGCAGACGACGCCGAATGGCGCCGGCTGTGCGAGGTGTTGGGCACCGAAGCGTTGTCCGGCGATGCACGTTTCGCCACGATGGAGGCCCGGCACCGCCACGCCGAAGCGCTGGACGGCGAGCTCGCCGGGCTCACCCGTGACCACGAGGCCGAGGAGCTGGCGCGACGGCTGCGGGCCGCGGGAGTGGCGGCGTGCAAGAGCGCCACCGTGATCGACGTGATCGGCGATCAACGCCTATGGGACCGCGAGCTGTTTCGCTTCGTGACGGATCACCGCGAAGGCCAGCGCCCGATAGTGGGACCGTCGTGGCGGATGGCGCACTGCCCGGCGCGGATCGAACGCGGCGCACCGGACTTGGGCGAGGACACCGCGTACGTCTTGGGGGAGATCCTGGGTGCGGGATCCCCGATGGGAGGCGGACGGTGACGACGCTGGCGAAAACCGTCGCCCTGGTTACCGGCGCCAGCAGCGGTATCGGGGCGGCAACCGCGAAGGCGCTGGCGGCAGAGGGCGCCGCGGTGGCCCTCCTGGCACGCCGTGCCGACCGACTCGCCGATCTGAAGGCCGAGATCGAATCAGTCGGTGGCACAGCGCTGGTCGTCACCGCCGATGTGACCGACGCCGAGGGCGTATCCGCGGCCGTGCAGCGCACAGTCGCCGAGCTGGGGCGGCTCGACACCGTGGTGAACAACGCCGGCCTGATGCGGTCCGGGCCGGCGACCGAGGCCCGCCTGCAGGATTGGGACGACATGGTTGCGGTCAACGTGCAGGGTGTCCTCTACGTCACCCGCGCCGTGCTCCCGCACCTGGTCGAGGCGGCCGGCAACTCACCGCGCGGCGTCGCCGATCTGGTCACCATCAGCTCGACCGGCGGCTGGGTGGCCCGACCCAACACCGCGGTGTACTCGCTCACGAAATTCGGGGTGAACGCGTTCAGCGAGGGCATCCGCCAAGAGCTGCTCGGTAACCGGGTGCGCGTCGGCGTGGTGGCTCCCGGAACCGTCGACACCGAGATCTTCAGCCACCTTCCCCCACCCTCACGGGAGGCGGTCGAGCGTCAGACGGCCGGCATGGTCAAGTTGCGGCCGGAAGACATCGCCGACGCCGTGCTCTACATGGTGACCCGCGATCGCCGGGTTGCCGTCAACCACATGCTGGTGCGCGCGGCGGAACAGACTTGGTGAGCTACGGCGAGCAGTCCGGCCTCGCGATCCCGGTCGACCCCAACGCTTTACGCGACGCCGGCGCGCGGTTCCTGACCGAGGCGTTTCGGGCTTCGGGCGTGCTCGCCGAAGGTAACACCGTCACGCGCATATCGGAGTTCCGGGAGGTCGCCGGCGGCAGCACCGGACGCAAGGTCGAGCTGTCGGTCGAATACGACCGGCCGCAACCTTCTTTGCACACCGACCTGTTCGTCAAGTTCTCGCGCGATCTCGAAAACCCGGTGCGCGACCGGGGAAGGACGCAAATGGAGCCGGAGGTCCGGTTCGCCGCCCTGTCGCGGACGCCCGGATTTCCCATCGCCGTGCCCGCGGTGCAGTTTGGCGACTACGACCGCAAGACCGGGACTGGAATCCTGATCACCGAACGAATCCCCTTCGGCTGCAACGGCATCGAGCGCCAATACCACAAATGCCTGGACTACGACATGCCCGACCCGCTCGGCCACTACCGCGCGCTGCTCAGCGCGCTGGGCCGGCTGGCGGGAACTTACGGATCCGGACGCCTTCCGGAGTCGCTGGCGTCATGCTTTCCGCTGGACGTGCGGGCGGCGACGGTGGGTGACCGAGCCCCGTTCAGCGCCGAGAAGTTGGACCGGCGCGTGTCCCAGCTGACCAGATTCATCGAAACTCACCCCGGGCTGGTGCCCACCAATGTCGGCTCGCCGGAGTTCTTGGCGCGCCTCCGGGCCGAGGTGCCGCGGGTCGCGCGTCAAGAGCACACGATCACGAGCCGGCTGGCCGACGACCCCGACTACGTCGCGCTGTGCCACTGGAACGCCAACATCGACAACGCCTGGTTCTGGCGCGACGGTGAAGGCGTTTTGCGCTGCGGCCTCCTGGACTGGGGATGCGTGGGCCAGATGAACATGGGCATGGCCATCTGGGGCGCGATGTCTGGCGCCGAAACCGACTTGTGGAACCAGCATTTCGACGAACTGCTGCGTCTGTTCGTCGGCGAAGTCGAGCGCTGTGGCGGCCCGCGCCTCGATCCGGACCGGCTGCGACGGCACACGCTGCTGTACGCGGCGGCGATGGGCGTCGCCTGGTTGCTGGACGTGCCGGCGCTGATCCGTGCGCGATTCGGCACCGACCCACCGGCGAGCCGGCTGGATCCGCGCATCAAGGACGACGAGAGCGTGCGCGCACCCCTGCAGATGCTCGCGAACCTGTTGAACCTCTGGGAACGGAACGGCATGGAATCCCTTGTGTCACTTTAGTTTCAGTGGTCACACAGCGGCGTTTGTTGTCGGTGGGTGTTCGTACGATTCGGGGTATGGGTGCGAGCAGTCGTGAGGAGATCGTCGAGCTGTT
>NZ_LZKE01000211.1:0-5497 GCF_001672675.1 Mycobacterium sp. E2327 | reverse complement strand
GCCTCCGACGAGGCGCGCTACATCACCGGCACCCAGATCGTGATCGACGCCGGTCTGCTCGCGAAAGTCTAGGAGCCGGCGCTGCCGTTAATCGGCGGGACCGCGTCATTGACAAGGGCACGTATGCCGGGTTATGACGCAATTTCGTCCGCTGATCGGGATCAGCGGCGAGTCGGTGCCTGGACTGCGGTAAACCATTCAATAAGCCCACACACGTTAGGACGATGAAATGAGCGAGCGGGTACTTGACCGAGTCGTAGAAATGGCCGACCAATTGCGCGAGCAGGCACCCATGGCCGAGCAGATCGGCCGGCTTACCGATGAGACGGTCAAGAACATGAAGGCGGCCGGTTTGATCCGGTTGCTGCAAACCAAGAAGTACCAGGGTTTCGAGGCCCACCCCCGCGAGTTCGCCGAGACGGTCATGGCCACCGCCGCACTGGATCCCGCCGCCGGTTGGATCGTCGGCGTAGTGGGCGTGCACCCCTACCAGCTGGCCTACGCCGACCCGAAGGTGCCCGCCGAGGTGTGGGCCGACGACGTCGACACCTGGATGGCCTCCCCCTACGCGCCGCAGGGCGTGGCCAAGCCCGTCGACGGCGGCTACATCTTCAACGGGCGCTGGCAGTTCAGCTCGGGCACCGACCACTGCGACTGGATCATCCTGGGCGCGATGCTCGGCAACGAGCAGGGCATACCGTTGATGCCGCCGCAGATGTTGCACATGATCCTGCCCCGCAAGGACTACGAGATCGTCGAGGACTCGTGGAATGTGGTGGGGCTGCGCGGGACCGGCTCCAAGGACGTCATCGTCAAGGACGCGTTCGTTCCTACCTACCGCACCATGGACGCGACGAAGGTGATGGACGGAACGGCCCAGCGTGAGGCCGGGATGACCGAGCCGCTGTACCTGATGCCGTGGTCGACGATGTTCCCGCTGGGCATTTCCGCGGCGACCATCGGGATCGCCGAGGGCGCGCTGGCCGCGCACCTGGACTACCAGCGGGAGCGCGTCGGGGCCACCGGAACCGCGATCAAGGACGACCCCTACGTCATGCACGCCATCGGCGAGGCCGCGGCCGACATCAATGCCGCCCGCCAGGAGCTGCTGACCAACGCCGACCGCATCTACGACATGGTCGCCGCCGGCAAGGAGGTGTCGTTCGCGGACCGCGCGGCCGGTCGCCGGACCCAGGTGCGTGCGGTGTGGCGCGCGGTGGCGGCGGTCGACGAAATCTTCGCCCGCTCCGGTGGAAACGCCGCAAGGATGGACAAGCCGCTGCAACGGTATTGGCGCGACGTGCACGTGGGCCACCTGCATGCCATCCACGTCCCGGGCACCACGTATCACGCGTCGGCGCTGAGTTCGCTGGGCATCGATCCGCCGGAAGGCCCGCTGCGGGCGTTGATTTAGGAGTAGCAGTGAGTGACTTGAAAAGCCTTGGCTACATCAGCATTTCGACCAACGACGTCGATCGCTGGCGGCATTTCGCCTTCGACGTCCTGGGTTTCGCCGAGGGTAAGGGATCCGACCCCTCGGCGCTGTACCTGCGGATGGACGAACGGGCCGCCCGGATCGCGGTCGTGCCGGGCGAAACGGAGCGGGTGCTCACCATCGGCTGGGAGGTGCGCGATCGTGCGGCGCTGCAACGGGTCAAGGCCACCCTCGACGGCGCTGGCGTCGCGTTCAAGCAGCTCTCCGTCGACGAGGCCGAGGAGCGCCGGGTCGAAGAGGTGATCGCGTTCGAGGATCCCGCCGGCCACACGCTGGAGGTTTTCCACGGCCCGGTGCTCGACCACAGCCCGGTGATCACGCCCTTCGGCGCGAAGTTCGTCACCGGGGATCAGGGCCTCGGCCATGTCGTGCTGCCCGCGATGGACCCCAACGCGCTGTTCGACTTCTACACCGAGGTACTGGGTTTCCGCTCGCGCGGCGCGTTCCGGGTGCCGTTGCCGAAAGAGTTCGGTCCGGTGCGGGTGCGCTTCCTCGGCATCAACGAGCGCCATCACAGCCTGGCGATCGTCCCGGCCGCGCACCTGCGCGACCCCCGCGTCGTCCACATCATGGTGGAGGTCGACACCCTCGACGCGGTGGGCCAGGCGCTGGACCGGGTCAATGCCGAGGGTTTCCAGTTGTCCTCCACGCTCGGCCGCCACACCAACGACAAGATGATCTCCTTCTACGTCCGGGCGCCCGGCGACTGGGACATCGAGTTCGGCACCGACGGCATGCGCGTCGACGAAACCTATTACACCGCAGAGGAAATCACCGCGGACAGCTACTGGGGGCACCAGTGGATCGGCGAGATGCCCGCGGCGATGCGGCTATGACGCCCGACGCGGACGTCACACCCGTCCCGGCGTCGTCGATCTCCTCCTGGGATCAGGAGGCCGACGTCGTCATCGCCGGCTACGGGGTCGCGGGCGCCGCCGCGGCGGTCGAGGCGGCCCGGTCCGGCGCCGACGTGCTGGTCTTGGAGCGCACGGGGTCGTGGGGCGGCGCCGCGGCGATGGCCGGCGGATTCATCTACCTCGGCGGCGGCACCGCGCTGCAAAAGGCTTGCGGCTTCACCGATTCCGTCGACAACATGGCCGCCTTCCTCAACGTGGCGATGGGCCCCGGCGCCGACGAGAACCGGATCGCCGATTACTGCGCGGGCAGCATCGCGCACTTCGACTGGCTCGTCGGCTGCGGGGTGCCGTTCAAAGCGGAGTTTTTCTCCGAGCCCGGCTGGGAGCCGATGGGCGACCAGGGCCTCATGTACAGCGGCGGCGAAAACGCATACCCGTTCAACACCATCGCCTCCCCCGCCCCGCGCGGGCACGTCCCGCAGATGCAGAACAAGAAGCAGGGCGAAGCCAGCGCGGGCTACATGCTGATGAAGCCCCTCGTCGAGACGGCCACGGCGGCCGGCGCGCGGGCGCTCTACGACGTCCGCGTGCAAAGCCTGATCGTCGAATCCGACGGCAGGGTCGTCGGCCTCCGCGCCCGCCAATACGGCGCCGAGATGACGGTTCGGGCCCGCCGCGGGGTGGTGCTGGCGACGGGCAGCTTCGCGTACAACGACGCGATGGTGGCGCGGTACGCGCCGCGGATCGCCGGACGGCCGGCCGCCTCGATCGAGCAGCACGACGGCCAGGCGATCCGGATGGCGCAGGCGCTGGGCGCCGATCTGGCCCACATGGACGCCACCGAGGTCGCGATCTTCATCGACCCCCAGCAACTGGTGCGCGGCATCCTGGTCAACGGCCGCGGCCAGCGCTACGTCCCCGAGGACACCTACCCGGGCCGGGTGGGGCAGCTGACGCTGTACCAGCAGGACAACGTCGCGTACCTGATCATCGACGACGACGCGCAGCAGGAGGCGATGGCCTCGTGGTCGCCCAAGTTCATGCTGCGCCAGCCGACCTGGGTCGCCGACACCGTGGCCGACCTGGAACGCGACATGGGCCTGGCCCCCGGATCGCTGCAGGCGACGGTGGCCGCCTACAACGCGGGCGCGGCGCGCGGCGAGGATCCGCTCCTGCACAAGAAGCCCGAGTGGCTCAGGCCGATCGGTTCCCCCGTCGGGGCAATCGACCTAAGGGAGAACACCGGAGGCTTCACGCTGGGCGGGTTGGCGACGACCTTGGAGGCCGAGGTGCTGCACGTCAGCGGCGAGCCCATCCCGGGACTCTTCGCCGCCGGTAGGTCGACCGCGGGACTGGCTGCGTGGGGTTACGCCAGCGGCATCTCGCTGGGCGACGGCAGCTTCTACGGCCGCCGCGCGGGCCGGTCGGCCGCCAAGGGCTGAGCCTTTTCGACCCATGGACAGCGATCGACTGCGAATTCTGCTCGATGAACGTGACATCGAACGAGCGTTGAAGCAGTTCGCCCGCGCGATGGACGATCGCGACTGGGCGGCGATGGCCGAAATCTTGGCCGACGACGCCGAGGGCGACTTCGGGACCGGCCGCCTGCGCGGAAGCGCCGCGATCATCGAGCTGATCCGCGGCTTCCTCGACAATTGCGGTCCGACGCAACACCTTCTCGCCAACGTGGTCATCGACGTCGACGGCGACACCGCGATCACTCGTGCCTACGTCCACGATGTTCACCTGAGCTCGGACGCAAACCCCGCGACGAGGTTTTACACGCTCGGCGACTATAGGGACACGTGGCAACGGCGCGCGGATGGATCGTGGGCATTGCGGGAGCGGGTGAAGAGCAATCGCGCCCACGTCGGCTCGCTCGACGTCTTTCGCGGTTAAAGGCGCCAACGGCATCCAGTCGAACGGGTGGCGCCTCGGCGCGGTCACGACACCCGCGAAAAAACCGCGCCAAATTCCGCCGGCCCGTTCGCGGCCGCGTGCGTGACAGCGGCCACATTCGTGTGCTAGAACTATATGACTATTAGTAATATACCTGCCAGATACATGGAGGACCGATGACTTCAGCCGTCAAGAGTGTCGAGACCCCGACGGCCGTCATCGACCGCATCTCACTGGTCCTCGACGCGTTCGACGGACCGGGCCGGCTGACGCTGGCGCAGATCGTGCGCCGCACCGGCCTGCCGCGGTCGTCGGCACACCGCATGCTCGAGCGTCTCGTGCAGCTGCGGTGGCTTCGCCGCAGCGGCCGCGACTACGAGCTGGGCATGCGCCTGGTGGAGCTGGGGTCGCTGGCCGTGCACCAGGATCGCCTGGTGCGGGCGGCCGGCCCCTTGCTCGCCGAATTGCACCGCGCCACAGGGCTTGTCGTACACCTGGCGGTCCTGGATGGCGCGGACGTCGTCTACCTGGACAAGATCGGCGATCAGCGGATCCCCACTCGTGTGGGCGGTCGCCAGCCCGCGCACTGTACCGCCGTCGGGAAGGCGATCCTCGCCTACCGTAACGACGATGCCGAGCTCGATCTGCGGGTACGCAAGACGAAATACTCGATCTCGAGCGGCGCGCAGCTCGCCGTCGAGCTGGCCAAGGTGCGCGCCCACGGAGTCGCCTTCGAACGGGAGGAGTCGCTGCTCGGATTCGGTTGCGTGGCAGCCCCGATCGGCGGGGGCCCCGGTGAGGGCCAAGGAGTCGTAGCCGCCGTCTCGGTGTGTGGTCCGATGAACCGCATGATGTTCGACCAGCGACTGGCCGCCCCTGTGCGCATGACGGCAATGGGCATCTGGCGGAACGTCGAGGACGGCCCCCAGCGCGTCGCGCCGACGCTGCAGCCGCTGAGGCCGTTGCGCCCGGTTCGTCCGGCGCTCCAATACGCGTGACGCTCGATCCGCAGATCGCGCCGCTGATCGAAATGCTTGACGCCGGCTTCCCGCCGGTGCACACCATGACTGGTGCGGAGGCCCGGGCGCTGATCCGATCCAGGTTCGTGCCGCCCGCCAAGCCACAGCCCGTCGCCGAGGTTCGCGACTGCACGATCGACGGACCCGGCGGCGACATTCCGGTCCGCGTCTACCGGCCGGACAGCCAGGACACCACCCTGCCGATTCTCGTGTACGCCCACGGCGGG
>NZ_LZKE01000210.1:0-3764 GCF_001672675.1 Mycobacterium sp. E2327 | reverse complement strand
CCACCCCCGCCGGTGGCCCCCCCGCCGCCGGTCGCGCCGCCCCCGCCGATCGCGCCGCCCCCGCCGGTGGTACTGCCCCCGCCCGTCGTGGTGCTGCCGCCGCCGGTGATCCTCCCGCCGCCGGTCGTGCTGCCGCCGCCGCCCTCGGGAACCCATCCGTCGCCGCCACGGTATCCGCCGCCGTCGCCGCCGAAGGCGCCTCCGCCTTCCGGGACGCCGGCGCCCGTTCCACCCCGGCCGCTCCCTCCGCCTAAGCCGAACCCGCCGCCGTCACCACCGCCGTCGAGTCCGGCCGGCCCGATCCTCAGGTGACCGGTACGTAGCGCCCGGGTAGCCCCGTACGGCACTATGAGAACGTCGTCGTCCGTGGAGAAGCTCGCGGGAGTTAGCTTGGTCGAAGGTCTCAGCGCCCAGACGGTGACTGCCTAGATGCCGGCCCGCCGGCACCCCTATTTCGCATACGGGTCGAATCTGTGCGTCAGGCAGATGGCGTTGCGCTGCCCCGACGCCGCGGATCCGCGGCCGGCGGTGCTGGCCGACCACGACTGGCTGATCAACCAGCGCGGCGTGGCCACCGTCGAGCCGTTCGCCGGCAACGAGGTGCACGGGGTGTTGTGGCAAGTCTCCGACGACGACCTGGCGACGCTGGACAGCGCCGAGGGCGTGCCGGTGCGCTACCGGCGCGACCGGCTGACCGTGCACACCGGCGACGGGCCATCACCGGCCTGGGTTTACATCGATCACCGGGTCATCCCGGGCCCGCCGCGGCCGGGCTATCTGCCCAGGATCATCGACGGCGCCGCGCAGCACGGACTACCGCAACGATGGATCGACTTCCTGCGCCGCTGGGACCCGTCCCGCTGGCCCCGCCCCGTCGCCGCGACAACCCCTGCACCGCAATCACTTTCGGCGCTATTGGGCGAGCCAGGCGTGACCGAGGAGAGCCGGCTGCGATCGCGTTTCGGTTTCCTCGCCATCCATGGCGGCGGCCTGGAAGAGATGACCGACGTCATCGCCGAGCGCGCCGCCGAGGCCGCCGACGCCTGAACGGGCGGGGGCGAGAAAACGGGGGCCACCGGGTTCGCGGGCGGCGTCGGCGGGAGCTGGTTGGCGACCGGCGGTGCGGGCGGCTTCATCATCGGCGCGGGCGCGAACCGACTCAATTCGGTCGGCGTGATGGCCGTTTTGTGGTGGTACAGGAAGCTGTACATCAGCCCCAGCGCGAGGATGAAGGTGCCCGCGAACAGCGCGATCCACGGGATGAACCGGCGCGCCCGGTGCGCTTGCGCGGTTTCGAGGTAGTCCCCGTCGTGCTGGTCCGCGGCGGCGGCCCACGAGGCCGCGGTCGGCGCATAGCCGGCGTCGTCCGACGAGCCGTGGCCGTCTCCGCCGTCGTCCATGTGCATGTCGCTGTCGGCCGAAGTCAGCCGGATCTGTCCCAGCGTTTGATCGCGCAACCAGCCAGGCGCGGGGATGAACACCGGCGCCGCACCGAGCAGCGCGACCGGGTTGACCAGGCGGCTCCGTTCTTCTTCGCAGACGGAGCAGGACTCGATGTGGCGAGTGATGCGTTTGCGCATGAGCACGCTGAAGCGCCCGTCCCAGCCGGCCAGGATGGTGCCCAGCTCGGCGCATTTGTCGGCGGTGTGCTCGGCGCGCCGGGCCACCAGCAGCGCACCCAACGACGATTCGATCGTTGTGCGCAGCCGCGACACCATCTTGTTGGCGGTGCCCGGGCTGACCTCCAACGCGTTGGCCAGCTCGGGCCCGTCCAGGCCGTGGCGGTACGCCAACTCCAGCACCGCGCGGTCCCGGTCGACGAGCCCGCCGGCGGCTTCGGCGACCAGGGCGGCCAGCTCGTTGCGCGCGGCCAGGGTGTCGGGTCCGGCGTCGTGCGACGCGGCCTCGGGCAGCTCGTCGGAGACCTGTTCGCGGCGGCGGTCCCGGATGCAACGCAGCGCCTCGTTGCGGGCGATGGCGTACAGCCAGGGCCGGAGCCGCTCGGGGTCGCGCAGCTTGGGGAGTTGGGTCGCGGCGGAACAGAAGACGTCCTGCACGCAGTCGGCCGCGGTGTCGCGATCGCGGACCATGCCGATGCAGAAGTCGTGCAGCCGGTCGGCGTAACGGTCGTAGATCATGGCAAAGGCGCGTCGATCGCCCGTCGCCGCGGCGCGGGCCAGCTCCCCGTCGCTGACGATGTCAAAGTTGGATAGCGCGGTCGTCACATCGTTTCCCCAGCCGATGAGGCGTCGGTGTGCCTCGTGCGAGAACCGACGCTGCGAATAAGTGTGCGCGCACCGCGGTCA
Organism: Mycobacterium sp. E2327; assembly: GCF_001672675.1. Classification (NCBI taxonomy): domain Bacteria; kingdom Bacillati; phylum Actinomycetota; class Actinomycetes; order Mycobacteriales; family Mycobacteriaceae; genus Mycobacterium; species Mycobacterium sp. E2327. The sequence continues at coordinate 1,458 of NZ_LZKE01000210.1, read as the reverse complement.
AATAGCACGAGAAATTCCAGCTCCGTGGTGGCCGCATGGGAGGTCAGGATCGATACCAGCCTCGCCCGGGCCCGCGGCGTCACTTGCACACGCCCTGCACGAGGTGGTGCGGGGGCAGGCACAACACCGGTGGCGGCGGTGGCGGCGGCAGTTTCGGCGGGGCGGGCAGTTTCGGCGGCGCGGGCAGCGGCGGCAGCGAAGGCGGCGGCGGTAGCTGCGGCGGCGGAATCGGCACCCAGACAGGGGGTGCGTTCACGACGACGACTGGGCCTTGGGGCGCGGCGTCGGGAGGGGTACCCAGGTCGGCCGGCGGCGCGGGGTTGTCGGGCGGAGGCGCGACCACCGCGGCGGGGGTCGGGGCCTGAGGCGCCGCTTCGGGCAGGGCGACCGCCGGGGCGGGGGCCGGCCCGTTGTCCGGCGATGGCACGACGGCGGCGACGGGGGCCGGCGCTACGGAGAGCGGAGCGGCCGCGGGGACGACGGTCGAGCCCGACGTCACGGCCACGGGCCCCGGTTGGTGCGGGTGGCTCAGCAGGGCGATGCTCAGCGCGACGCCCGCGCCGATTAGGCCGACCACGCCCGCGGCCACCCACAGCTTGTCGATGGGCTTCCGGTTGGTGGCCGGGGCGCTCGCGAACGTGCGACCGTTCGAACGATCGCCGGACTCGTCGGTTGGGTCGCCGAGCGGGCTCGACGCCCAGGCCCAGGCCTCGGTGACGTCGTCGGCGCGTGGCGCGAGGGCGGTTCGATCCATGTCGTTCCAGGTGCTCATGAGGCGCTTCCTTCGGTGCGGGTCGCGGCCCGGGTTGGGCCGCCGTCATAGGTAGGAGCACGGACCCGGCGTGAGTCGGACAATTTTTTAAGACTTTTTTCCGCGCCGCGGCGGGCAGGATCAGAGTCACCGACGCCGCTTGCCAGGTCTTGGCGAAGTTCTTGCGATTTTCTTGCGATGTCCTGCGATCAGCGTGGCTACGAATTTTCACAAATCCACGTGTGAGCAACCACGCCTGCGCATACGCTCCGACCGGCACTCGGGACCGTCACCAACAGGAACATCTGCAAGCAGGAGGTTCGGGCAGATGTTGTCCCGGATAACTTTCATCGCGGCGGTCATCGCCTTGGTCGGCGTCGGATTCGCGTCACCGGCTTACTCGTCACCTGGCGGCGGCTGCTACACCGCCGCATCGGGGGATTGTGTGCCGTATCCGCAAAAGGGCGGCTCGCAGCCGCCTAATGCCACTGCCCAATGTGCCGATGGAAGCTGGTCGTTCAGCGAGCATCCCCACTCGAGTGGAACGTGCCACGGGCATGGCGGCGTGCAGCGGTACTTGTAGAGCTTCGTTTGTCGAGGTCGACGTTGGTGCGAAGAACTGCGAGTGATCTGCACGCCAGCGTCGATCTGAGTCAAACGGAATTCTCGCTAACCCGCCACGGTCAGATAGATCAACACGACGTTGA
>NZ_LZKE01000209.1:0-52632 GCF_001672675.1 Mycobacterium sp. E2327 | reverse complement strand
TGACGTAGCGGCGGGATGGGCAGGGGCACTGCAGCTTTGTCGCGGTCGGAGTGATCCGGCTGCGCGCCATCGCCCGGCTGCGCCCGCCGCGCCGCTGGTGCCGGGCATCGCGACGCCGCCGCCAGCGCCCCACGTCATGGCGACTGCCTACCCGGCCGCGGCGGTGCTGCCGGGGTTGGACGGCGTCAGCGGCCATTCCGCCGCCGTCACCGGCGACCGCGCCGCCGCCGCCGGCATTGCCGCCTGGCGGGCCACCGGCCGCGGCCACCCGGCCGTCCCCGGTGGATGCGCCGGCGCCGGCGCCCACGTGGTTGGCGCTGACCGGCGCGGTGCCGACGCTGCCGGGCACGGGCCCGCCGCTGCCGGCATGTTGCGCGGCATCCATCGCCCCGTGGGCGGCGTTGCCGATCAGGTGCCCGGCGGGAGACTGGCTGGCCGCGCCGACGAATTCCTGCACCTTCTGCAGCGGCGACGCGTTGACGGCCTCGGTGCTGGCGTACGTTCCCGCGCTCGCGCGCAGCGCCTGGACAAACTGGTCGTGGTAATAAGCGGCTTGGGCGCCGGCGGCCTGGTAGGCCTTCGAGTGCGCGGAAAACAGCGCCGATACGAACGCCGACACCGCGTCGCCGCCCGGAGCTTCGACTCCCGCGGTCCCTGCCGCGGCGGTCGAGTTGGCCGCGTTGATCGTCGACCCGACCGAGGCCAGATCCCCGGCCGCCGCCGCCAACAGATGCGGCGTGGCGGTCACATGCGACATGAGCTACCTCCCAGCCCCAGGTCGACCTTGTACGGCGGATCGTAGCGCGGTCGGAACGGACATCCTAGGGTTCGGGCCGAATCAATGCCCCTCGAGGATCCGGCGCTTTTCGGCCTCGAACTCCTCCCCGGTCAACGCCCCGGAATCCCGCAGCGCCGCCAGCGTTTTGAGCCGCTCGAGGCGGACCCCCTCGTCGCTGGGTTCCACCGGGGTGGTCGGGGACACCGGCACCGGCGGTGGGTAGTAGGGGTTGGCCGCCACCACCGCCTTGCGCCGGGTGCGCGACAGCCACAGGCCCGACAGGATCGAGCCGACCAGTCCCGCCACGAACAGCCCGACGAACAACCACACCAGATAGCCGTACGAACTCTGGTGGCCGAAGGCCAGTCGCGGGTTGATGTATCCGTTGACCTGGCCGTCGGTGGTGATGTTGTAGGTGCCGGCGACGGGAATCTTGGCCACCCACACGCGCACGTGCGCGTCGTTGTTGACCGTCGTTGTGCTGCCGATGCTTTCGCTGAGCGCGGGTTGCGCGACCCCGTCGGGCGGCGCGATCGTCACCCCGAGCGGCGGCACCGGCAGGCCGCCGTTGGGACTGCCGACGACGACGGTGTGCAGGCTGATGGTGACCTCGCCGGCAGGCAGGTTCAGGCTGTTCGACCCCGGGATCGGCACTTCACCGTAGGCGTTGTACTTGTCCAAAAAGAACGCGTTGAGCACCAGCGCGACGATGAACCCGGCCACCGACACGACCATCAGCACGACGGCGGTGGACAGCGAAATCTTCGCGAGCCGACGGCTGGTCATGCACGCAGTGTGGCACCGCGGCCCAGGCGACGCCAGGTAAGCAGCGCGAAGCCGACGAGGATCACCACCGCCAGCACCGGCACCCAGTCCCCCAGCCGTACGTACGGCGTGGCGGTCGCTCCCAGCGGGACGTCGACCACGGTGACGCCCCGGAATCCGGACGGGCACCAGGCCAGGCGGTGGCCTCGGGCGTCGAAGGCCGAGCTGTCGCCGGACAACCCGACGTGTACCGCCGGGCGGCCCGCCTCGACCGCGCGGACCGCGGGCTGGGTGGCCAGCTGCGGCTGCGCCCAACTGCCCTGGAACGAGGACGTGGAGCTCTGGTAGACCAGCAACCCGGCGCCGAGCCGTGCCTCCCGGCGGGCCAGGTCGGAGAACAGGGTCTCGTAGCTGACCAGCGGCCCGATGGGCAGGTCGCCGGCGTGCAGCAGCACCGGGCCGGTCCCGCGCTGACGGTCCTGCGCGGCGGCCCGGCTGTGCCGGGTGATCCAGCCGAAAAGCGTTCGCAGCGGGACGTATTCGCCGAACGGCACCAGCCGGGTCTTGCGGTAACTACCCAACGCCCCGCGCTCCCCGACGAGCACCGCCGACTTGTAGATGCCGCCGCCCGGCGCGGGCGCGTCGACGTTGACCAGCAGGTCCGCGCCCACCCGCCGGGACAGGTCGGCGAGCCGGGCCAACACCTCCGGGTGGCCCGCGAGGTCCGATCCCACGCTGCTTTCACCCCACACCACCAGATCGAGCCGCTGCCCGGCGAGCCCCGCCGTCAGCGCCTCGCCGGCCGCTAGACGAGAGCCGGCGTCGGCGATCTGCCCGGGCTGCACGAGCGCCACGCGCACCGTCGCGCCGCCGGACGGCGACGGGCCCAGCCCGTACCACAACGGGCCCACGGCGACGCACACCACCGCGCACCCCAGCGCCACCGCACGGCCCAGAGTGTCGCGGTGCAGCAGCACACCGACCAGGGCCGTATTGCACGCGGCCACAAGGAAACTCGTCAACCACACCCCGCCCAGCGACGCCGACGCCAGCGTCACCGGCTGGGCGGCCTGCGACGCGCCCAGCGACGCCCACGAACCGCCCAGCGGCGGCCAGGACCGCACCATCTCGGCCACCACCCACGCGCTGGGCAGCACCACCACGGCCGCGACGGTGCGCCGAAAGCCGACGGGCGCCGACAACAACCGATGCGCCAGCCACCCCCACGGCAGCCACAGCGCACCCAGCCCGGCGGCCAACAACAGCAGCAGCGGGCCGGCGCTGGTCACCAGCCAGTACTGGGTGACCAGCACGAACCCGGCCACACCGCACCAGGCCCGCGCTGCCCCCGCCCAGGCGGACGGCGCCGCCCGCACCAGCAACAGCAGCGGAACCAGGCCGAACCAGGCCAGCCACCACCACGCGAGCGCGGGGAAGGCGAGCGCGGGCAGCGCACCGAGCACCAACGCGGCGATCAGATTTCCGCAGGGGTTCGCTGACCGCGACACAAAGAGCAGACTAGAACCGGGCTCATACGAGAGGAGTGAAACGCATGGCCAACGATCTCGTCGCCACGGTTCCCGACCTGTCGGGCAAGCTGGCAATCGTCACCGGGGCCAACAGCGGTCTGGGGTTCGGGCTGGCCCGGCGCCTGTCGGCCGCCGGCGCCGACGTCGTGATGGCGATCCGCAACCGGGCCAAGGGGGAAAAGGCGATCGAGGAAATCCGCGCCACGGTTCCCGACGCCAAGCTGACCATCAAGGCCCTCGACCTGTCCTCGCTGACCTCGGTCGCCGCGCTGGGCGAACAGCTCAACGCCGAGGGCCGCCCGATCGACATCCTGATCAACAACGCCGGCGTCATGACGCCACCGGAACGCGACACCACCGCCGACGGCTTCGAATTGCAGTTCGGCAGCAACCATCTCGGGCATTTCGCGCTGACCGGACACGTGCTGCCGCTGCTGCGCGCCGCCAAGGTCGCCCGCGTCGTCTCGCTGAGCAGCCTCGCCGCCCGCCAGAGCGGCAAGATCCACTTCGACGACCCGCAGTTCGAGAAGTCCTACGCCGCCATGTCGGCGTACGGCCAGTCGAAGCTCGCGGTGTTGATGTTCGCCCTCGAGCTCGACCGGCGCAGCCGCGCGGGCGGCTGGGGCATCGTGTCCAACGCCGCGCACCCCGGCCTGACAAAGACCAACCTGCAGATCGCCGGGCCCTCGCACGGCCGCGAACGGCCCGCCCTGATGGAGCGGCTGTACAAGGCGTCCTGGCGGTTCACGCCGTTCTTGTGGCAGGAGATCGACGAGGGGATCCTGCCGGCGCTGTATGCGGCCGCCGCGCCGCACGCCGAGGGCGGCGCCTTCTACGGGCCACGCGGGTTCCAGGAGCTGGCCGGCGGCGGGGTCGCCCTCGCCCGGGTGCCCAAGCTCGCCCAGAACGAGGACGACTGCCGGCGCCTCTGGGAGCTTTCCGAGCAGCTCACCGGAGTCAGCTATCCGGGGCCGAACTGACTATCGTTGGTGCATGCGGCCGGAACGTCGACTGCCCGAGTCGAGCATCGTGGTCCGGCCAGAGCCGACACACAGCGCGACCTATACCCAGTCGTCCCGGCTGCAGGCCGCCGGCCTGGCCCAGGGCATCGCCTTGTTCGAGCGCGCCGCCGAGCAGGTGCCGATCCCCGCGGCGCCGCAGCCGATCGTCATCGCCGACTACGGCGCCGCCAACGGGCACAACTCGCTGAAGCCGATGTCGGCCGGCATCGCGGTGCTGCGCCGTCGCACCCGCCACGACCACGCGATCCTGGTCGCGCACACCGACGTCCCGGACAACGACTTCACCGCGCTGTTTCGCACCCTGTCCGACGACCCGGACAGCTATTTACACACGGACACAGCGAGTTTCGCCTCGGCGATCGGGCGGTCGTTTTACGGTCAGATCCTGCCGTCGAACACGGTCAACCTCGGCTGGACGTCGTGGGCGACGCAGTGGGTGAGCCGGATCCCCTGCGAGCTAGAAGATCACGTGCACGTCGGCTACAGCAGCGACGACGCGGCCCGCGCGGCCTACGCGCACCAGGCCGCCGTCGACTGGAACGACTTCGTGGCGTTCCGCGGGCGCGAGTTGGCTCCCGACGGGCGGCTGGTGGTGATGACATCGGCGGTCGACGAGGACGGCACGTCGGGCTTCCGGCCGCTGCTCGACGCGATCGTCGCGGCGCTGGCCGACCAGGCGCGCGACGGCTCGCTCGGCGAGGACGAGCTGCGCCGCATGGCCATCCCCACATTCGCCCGCAGCGAGAAGGACTTTCACGCGCCGTTCGCGCCGAGCGGGCGGTTCGAGGGCCTGAGGATCGAGCATCTCGAGACATTCAACGCCGAGGACCGGTTCTGGGCCCGGCTCCAAATTGACGACGACGCAAACGCTTTCGGGGCGCAATGGGCGGGGTTCGCGCGGGCCGCGCTCTTTCCGGCCCTGGTGGGCGGGCTGAACGGCGGCGCCGGCGACCCGCGGGCGACCGCGTTCGTCGACCACCTGGAGACCGCCGTTGCTGAACGCCTGGCAACCGCGCCCGAGCCCATGCGGATTCCGATCGCCACGGTGGTTCTGGTCAAGCGCGGCCGATCGCAGTGACGAGAGTTTCGGCGCGCCGCCACAGCGGGTAACCCCCCTCAGATAGTCGCCACGACTCCAAAGGGGGTACGTCATGAGCGTGCAGGACGACAAAGTGGCTGGCCAGGAAGAGGACCAGCGGGCGACCGACCAGGAGTCGGGCGAACAAGACGATCGGCAGCAAACCGAAAAGCCGGAGCCGAACGAGGAGCACAAGGAAAAGGCCGCCGAGATGATGACGGCCTACGAAGAGCGCCCCACTCTGGTGCTGCCGGGTTCCGGTGCGATGGTGTCGGGCACGGCGGTCAACGATTGGCTGGACGACGAGGGCAACCCGAAATCCGAGACGCCCGAGGGTGCCGACTCGAACGCCGGCTCGGACCAGCAGGACGACGAAGGCAGAGACCCCGAAGCCTACAAAGAGCAAATCGAGAAGGATAAGGCCCTGAACGAAGAGCTGAAGAAGGCCTCGGCCGAGGAGAACAAGGGCGAAAAGCGCCCCAGCGGAAGCTGATTCAGCGGGCGCGCGGAGCGAGCTGGCTCAGTAGGGTCGGGATTTCCGGGAAGCCCGGGATCGGTTCGTTGATCCCCGGGATTGGCGGCAGGGCCGGGATCGCGGGGATCCGCGGCATCCGTGGCAGGGGCGGCTCGGCGACTGCCGGCGGCGGCGCGGGCGACTCGGCCGGTGCGACGGGCTCTTGGGCCGCCGGCGGCGGCTCGGGGCTCGGCGCATCGCTCGGGGGCGGCGGGCTCGGCTCGGCGCTCGGCGGCGGGGGCGGCGGCTGTGTCACCGGGGCGGGCGGCGCCGACGAGGGCGCCGGGGATGCCGGAGTGGTGTTGCCGGCCGGCGCCGGCGCGGGCTTGCTGCTGGACCCCAGGCCGATCGCCAGCGCGGCGCCCACAAGCAGGAGCGCCAGCAGGGCGCCGATGACAATCAGCGGGGCCAACCGCCGCCAGATGGACTTGTTGAATTCCGGGGGCGCGACCACGGCGGGCTCGGGAACCGGTGCCGGGCTCGCGGACGTGGGGCCGGCGCCGGTGGCCTCCGACCAGGCCATCGCGGGCGCCGTCCCGGGTGACGGCGCCTCGGCCGTCGCGGTCCCAGCGCCACGACGACCCGGCCAGGCGCGCGCGGTTGCCGTCGCCATCGCGGGAGCCGGTGCCGTCGCCGGCGCGGCCGGAATCAGCGCGGTCGCAGTGTCATCTACCGGTCCCGGCGCGACGCGCAGCGCGGCCCCGATTGCCGCGGTCAGTTGGGGCTGCGGCGTCGTGATGACCGGCACGCGGAAATGTCCCGACAGGGTCGTGGTGACGGCCGGGATGTTCGCCCCGCCGCCCACCGAAACCACCGCGGCCAGATCGCGAATCCCGTTGCGCCGCAATGCCTCGTCGAGCACCGCCACGAAGTTGGTCAGCGGCTGGCGAATGGCGTCCTCGAGTTCGTTTCTGGTAAGCCGGATGTCGCTGACGGCCAGGGAAGTCACCGTGGTCGACGAGAGCTGCTCCTTGGCGCCGCGGCACCCGCTGCGCAGCGGGCTCAGCGAGCCGATGCCTGGCGCGTCGGCCATGACGGCGGTGAGCAGCGCCTGGTCGATCATGTCGCCGGAGAAGTCGGGATAGCGCACGGTCGGGGCGAGGGCCTGGTAGTTGCCGGCGGCGTCCATCAGCGTGATGCTGGTGCCGCTGCCGCCGAAATCGCACACGGCCACGGTGCCGCGCGCGGGGATGCCCGGGTTGGCCCGCACCGCGAACAAGGTCGCGGCGGCATCGGGGATCAGCACCAGCGGCCGCGCGGGATCCTTCCATTCGGACACGCCGCCCAGCGCGGCGCCCAGGGCGTGCACGGAGTTGTCGGACCAATGGGCGGGATAGGTCACCGCGATGTTTTCGGGCAGCGGGCGCCCACCGGTCACCGCGTACGCCAGCGCGCGCATCGCGTCGGCGATCAACGCGCCGCCGCGGTGCACCGAGCCGTCGGCGGCCCGGATTCCATCCGGATCCGCGACCCGGTTCACGAAACCGGTGATGACCACGCCCGGCTCGTCGAGTCGAGGGTTTTCCGAGGGGACGCCCACCTCGGGTGGGCGTTCGCGGTAGAGCGTGAGGACCGGCTTGCGCGTGATTACGAGATTGGCGGTCGCGGCCGCGAGGTTGGTGGAACCAATTGACAGGCCCAGTGCGGGCCTCACCCTATCGACCATGTATCAATCCCCACTTCAGCAGCACGGCTAATCGTGCCGGGGGAACCTATAGCCAGTCTCTGCGCCTGCTATGCGTCAGCTGTATAAGCGCGTCAGCGAATGGAGCCCGCCCCGGCGATCAGCGGAAGGTCGAGCGGGGTGACCCAGCCCGGCCGCAAGTCGTTGACCGCCGGCACGGCGTTGAGCGCCCGCATTCCGGTGGCCAGGCAGCCGGCGGTGGCCGGGTCCCGGCCCGAGCCGTCGGTGAACCGGAACGCGGTCTCCTGGAAGATGCTCGGGGTGCCCTCGATGTCCACCCGGTAGACGTCGTTGTCGTGGCCCGACGGCCAGTCGGGGGCGGCGTCGTTCCCGATCCGGTTGACGTGTTCGAGCTGGATGCGCGTCTCGCCCTTGTAGATGCCGTTGATGGTGAACCGGACGGCGGCGACGTGCCCGGGCTTGATCACGCCCTTGGCCGTCGTGCGCTCGGTGGGCGTCACCCACTTGTCCCAGGTGGTGGTGATCTCGTCGAGCATGATGCCCGCCGCGTGCGCGATCATCGGCACGGTCGCGCCCCACGCGAAGATGAGCACGCTGGGGTTCTCCAGCATCGGGCTGAATTCGGGCTCGCGGCCGATGCCCATCTCGACCTCGTAGTCGCCCTCGTAGTTGGTGTAGTCCAGCAGCTCGGAGGCCCGCACGCGGCGCACCTCCGAGCAGACGCCCATCAGGGTCATGGGAAACAGGTCGTTAGCGAACCCCGGGTCGATGCCGGTGGTGAAGCACGACGATCCGCCCAGCTCACAGGCCTCGGTGATGGGCTCGATCCAGTTGGGCGGGTTGAGGTGCATGGTCGGCCAGACCCACGGCGTCATCGCGGTCGAGCAGACGTCGATGCCGGCCCGCAGGAACCGCGTGATCAGCGCGATGTTGGCGTCGGCGTGCATGGCGGTCGGGCCGTAGTGCACCAGCGCGTCGGGGCGCAACGCGATCAGCGCGTCGACGTCGTCGGTCGCGACGATGCCGATCGGCTCCGGCAGCCCGCAGATGTCGCCGACGTCGCGGCCGATCTTGTTGGGGTTGCTGACGCCGACGCCCACCAACTCGAACAGTGGATGCTTGACGATCTCGGCGATCACCATGCTGCCGACGAATCCGGTGCCCCAGACCACCACGCGCTTTGGGTCGTGTCCCGACATACACACCTTCCTGACCATCAGCCCCCGGTTCACCCTAAGCATGGCCGCGATCGGCATCTAGACCAGGCGATGTTTGTGGTACACGATGTGAAACCATGACCAGTCATCTGCGCGGGCCGTCGATCCTGTTGGCGATCGGCGTCGGGCTCGCAACCGGGTGCGGCGTCGCGAACGCCGGGCCCGAAAACCCCAGGGTCACCTACGAGGTGAGCGGCCCCGCCGTCGCCGAATACATCTCGTATCAAACCGACAACGGTCAGCTGCACGCCGTGAACGCCAAGCTGCCCTGGTCGACGCAGTTCACCGGTTACGGCGGCGAGGTGTTCGTGATCAGCGCCCAGGGGCCGGGTCCCATCTCGTGCAAGATCAAGCTCGACGGCAATGTGGTCAGCGACGCGACGGCGACGACGGGGACGCCGGCCAGAACCGTGTGCACGCACTGAGTGGCCGGCCGTGTCACTTAAGACAGGTATCGCGACTCGCGCGAACGGGGCGCCACCGCCCGAGATCCCGCTGGCCGACATCCATCTCGAGTCGCTCGAGTTCTGGGGGTACGACGACGACTACCGCGACGGTGCCTTCGCCACCCTGCGCCGCGAGGCGCCGCTGTCGTTCTGGCCGGCGGTCGAGTACGAGGGGTTCGAGGCCGGCAACGGGTATTGGGCGCTGACCAAGCTCGACGACGTGCACTACGCCAGCCGCCATCCGGACATCTTCAGCTCCGCCGGCGGCATCACGATCGGTGACCAGATGCCGGAGTTGGCCGAGTATTTCGGCTCGATGATCGTGACCGACGATCCCCGGCATCAGCGGCTGCGCTCGATCGTCAGCCGGGCGTTCACCCCGAAGGTGGTGGCGCGCATCGAGGCGTCGGTGCGCGAGCGGGCACACCGGCTGGTGTCGTCGCTGATCGCCAATCATCCCGACGGCGAGGCCGATCTGGTCAGCGAGCTGGCCGGGCCGCTGCCACTGCAGATCATCTGCGACATGATGGGCATCCCCGAGGAGGACCATCAGCGCGTATTTCATTGGACCAACGTCATTCTCGGGTTCGGTGACCCCGACCTGTCGACCGATTTCGGTGAGTTCACGCAGGTTTCGATGGACATCGGCGCCTATGCCGCCGCGCTGGCCGAGGACCGCCGCGTCAACCACCACGACGACCTCACGACGAGCCTGGTGGAGGCCGAGGTCGACGGCGAGCGCCTGACGTCCCAAGAGATCGCGTCGTTCTTCATCCTGCTTGTCGTCGCGGGCAACGAGACCACACGCAACGCGATCAGCCACGGCGTGCTCGCGCTGTCCCGCTACCCCGACGAGCGGGATAAGTGGTGGGCCAACTATGACGCCCTGGCCCCCACCGCCGTCGAGGAGATCGTGCGGTGGGCCTCCCCGGTGGTCTACATGCGGCGCACCGTGACCCGCGACACCGAGCTGAGCGGAGTCAAGCTGGCGGCCGGCGACAAGGCCGCGCTGTGGTACAACTCAGCGAACCGCGACGAGTCAAAGTTCGCCAACCCGTGGATGTTCGACGTGGCCCGCGATCCCAACCCGCATCTCGGCTTCGGCGGCGGCGGCGCCCATTTCTGCCTGGGCGCCAACCTCGCCCGCCGCGAGATCAGGGTCGTCTTCGACGAATTGCGCCGCGAGATCCCCGACATCGTCGCGGTCGATGAACCCGCCAGGCTGCTGTCGCAATTCATCCATGGCATCAAGAGGCTGCCGGTCGCCTGGACGCCGAGGAGCTGAGCATCTGGTTGTGGGCGGTCCGCCGCGTCGGATCTCTCTGAGAAGGGGTATCACCCTTCAAAACTTGATAGCGCATGCGCTATCAAGTTTTGAGACAGCCACACCCCTTCGCTGAGCCGGGCATGCCAGAAGCACCCAACCCGGGTTTACGCTGACCAGCGTGACCGACGTGACCGTTCCCGCGTTTCCCTCCCCCGACGTGCTGGCCGCCCGCGAGAAGCTGGTGCTCGACCACTTTCACGACGAGGTCCGCCAGGCCTGGGACGACGTGCTGGCGACCTTCCCGCACCCGCGCTACGAGCTGATCCCGCAGATGATCGTCCACGACGGCGACGAGGCGGTGCGCGGCTACTACGTCTACACGAGGACCGCGTTCCCCGATCAGGACCACGAGATCATCGCGCTGCGGCACAGCGCCGACGCGGTGATCGTCGAGTTCTGGCTGATGGGCACCCACCGCGGATATCTCGGCAAGGTCCCGCCCACCGGCAGCCGGTTCCGGGTCCGGATGAACGCCTACTTCGTGTTCGACGACGCCGAAACGCTTGTCTGCGAACGCATTTACTTCGACACGCTGACCATGATCAAGCAGCTGCTGGGCGGGCTCGACATGAAGAAACCGGGCAACTGGTTGCTGGCAGCCCGATGCGTGCGCGGCTTCCTGTCCATGTCGTCGGAGAAGCCGGACCCCGCACTGACTTCCGAGTAGACCGCTAACAGCCGAGTTGTGCTGCCAGGTCCAGGAAGTCGGACGCGTTGACGTCGAACTCGTCGGAGTAGGCCACGTCGGCGTCGCCGTCGGCCCCGAACTCCAGCGGGCGCGCGACGAAGGCCGTCGCGAAACCCAGCCCGCCCGCCGCGCGGATGTCGTACTTGTGGCTGGCCACCATCATGATCTCGGCGGGCTGCAGGCCGAGGTAGGTCGCGGCCATGCGATAGATCGCCGGGTCGGGCTTGAACACCCCGGCCATTTCGGCGGCGAAGATCGCGTCCCAGGGCAGGCCCGCGCGCTTGGAGAGGTTGACCACCGCTGACACGTCGGCGTTCGACAGGGTGGCCAGCGTGTACAAGCGCTTCAACCGCGTCAGCCCGGGCACCACGTCGGGCCACGGCCGCAGCCGCTGCCAGGCCAGGGTGAGCTCGTCGCGCTCGGCGTCCGAGAAGCCCGCGATGCCATAGTCGGAAAGGACGCCATCCAAAGCGCGCCGATACACCGAGTGCACGGACACCCAGCCACTCCCCTGCGCGCCGTCCAAAGCCGCGAAGTAGCCTGCGCGCCAACGCCGCACAAAGTCGCCCCAGTCGACACGCGGGTGCCGGCCCGCGCTGATCCGCGCCGCCTCTTCGCACACTGTCGAATAGAAATCCGTCGCCGTGCCCTGCACGTCGAACAACAGCGCCTTGACCACAAGCCTCATCATGCAGGCTAAAATCTGCCACGTCGAAACGCTTGACCATCCATGCCGAGGCGGGTAGTTCGTGGCCGAACCTGACGAGCGCGAGCCCGACTACCGCTTCACCTTCGCCAACGAGCGAACCTTCCTGGCCTGGCAGCGCACCGCGCTGGGCCTGCTCGCCGCGGCGGTCGCGCTGGTGCAGCTGGTTCCCGAGCTGACCGTGCCCGGAGCGCGGCGCGCGCTCGGCATCGGGCTCGCCGTGCTGGCGACCCTCACCAGCGGAATGGGTCTGGTGCGCTGGCGGCAGGCGGATGTCGCCATGCGCCACGGTGATCCCTTGCCCCGCCATCCCACCCCGGCCTACCTCGCGGTGGGCCTCAGCGTGGTGGGGCTGGTCGCGATCGGGCTGGTGATCGCCAAGGCGGTCATGGGTTGAGCGACGCGACGCGAACAGTTCACCCGCGGGCCAACGAGCCGGCCGACCGGACGACGCTGGCGTGGACGCGGACGGCCTTCGCGTTCCTGGCCAACGGCGCGCTGCTGATGATCAGGAACCTGCACGGCCCCGTCGGGCCGTGGCAGTTGGTCCCCGCCCTTCTCGCCGCCGTCGTCGCGCTGGGCACCTACCTGATCGCGGTGCAACGCCAGCACACGCTGCAGCGGCAGCCACTGCCGGCGCGGATCACCCCGCGTCGGCAGGTGTACGGCATCGGGGCCGCCGTGCTGGTGCTCATCGTCGTAACCACTGTCGCCCAGCTGGTTGAGCGATGAAGGCGCTGCGTGTTCCCGCCGGGGTCGATGCGCGTGACATCACTGTTCAGGGCATCCGCACGCGGATCTTCGAGATCGATCCCCACAACGGCGTCACCCCGCTGATACTGCTGCACGGCGGTGGCCTCGACTCGGCGCTGGTGTCGTTTGGTTCGGCGCTGGTGGCGCTCGGCGAGCGCCGGCGCGTCATCGCTCCCGACCTCCCGGGATACGGCGAAACCGAGTTCCCGGAGTCGTCGTTTTCCATCCCGTGGTACCGCGACTGGGTCGCCGACCTGATTCGCGCCTCCGGCTTCGATCGCGTCGATCTCGGCGGGCTTTCGCTCGGCGGTTGGATCACGCTCGAGATGGCCATCACCCGCCCCGATGCGGTGCGTCGCGTCGTCGCGATCAATCCGGGCGGCATCACCGAGAAGTTCAAGTTCATGCGCACCGCCGACTGGGTCGCGCACCATCCAGGGCTGGGAAAGCGAATGAACAAGCTCGCGGTGAGCCTGGGTCGCGGGGTCGTTCGCGCGCAGTTGCGCGCCAACCTCGGCATGAAGAACGCCTCGGCGCTGTCCGACGACTTGATCGACGCGGTCATCATCAGCGGCAAGCTCCCGCATGCGGGCGAAGCGTTCGCCGCCACGCAACGATGGGCATTCGGCGCGGGACCGGAGGGCCTGTCGCTGGTGTCCAAGCTGCCGCGCATCACGGCCAGGACGCTGATTCTGGCCGGGCGCGACGACAGGCTCGTGCCGGTGGCCGATTCGATTCGGGCCTCGCGACTCGTCCAGGACGGACAGGTGCGGGTCCTCGAGCCTTGTGGGCACTGGCTCGTGCGCGATCGCCCCACGGAATTTGTCCAGGCGGTGAATCAATTCCTCGACGCCGCCTGACGGGTTGTGTTACCAGAGAAATGTCATGAAAGTTCAAGGAAATTCCCAGGTTTGGGGCCCTGCGCATTTGGGCAAGTTTTTGGCATGATCGCACGTCACTTCACTCGCTTCGCTGTTTCTGCGGCAGCGGCGGTGTCGGGCATTGGCGCCACCGTTGTCGCGCCCGCCATCCCCCTTGCCTTGGCCCAATGTCCGGACGTCCAGGTGGTCTTCGCCCGCGGCACCGGCGAGGACCCCGGCGTCGGGCCGACCGGCCAGGCGTTCGTCGACAACCTGCGCTCGCGCATCGGCGGACGGTCGCTCGACGTCTATCCCGTCAACTACCCCGCCAGCAATGAGTGGGCCACCGGCCTCGACGGCATCAAGGACGCCGGCTTCCACGTCGAGGACATGGCGAAGACCTGCCCGAACACCAAGATGGTGCTGGGCGGCTACTCGCAGGGCGCGGCCGTCATGGGCTTCGTCACCTCGGCCGCGGTACCGGACGGGGTCGACCCCGCGACCGTGCCGAAACCGATGGACCCCTCCGTGGCCGATCACGTCTCGTCGGTCGTGCTCTTCGGCATGCCCAACGTCCGCGCGATGAACTTCCTCAACCAGCCCCCGGTCGCCATCGGCCCGCTGTATCAGACGAAGACCATCAAGGTGTGCGCGCCGGAGGACCCGGTCTGCTCGGACGGGATGAACTTCGCCGCGCATAACACCTACGCCTCCGACGGGGAGATGATCGACAAGGGCGCGGCGTTCGCGGCCAGCCATCTCGGCGGCAACGCGGCGACGCCCAGCGGAGGCTTCGGGACCTGAGCCGCTAGGCGGGGCCTTTGGCGTTCAGGAACGCGACGATCCCCGCCGTGACGGCGGCGGCATACTTCGCCTGGCCGTCGGGGCTCTGCATCCGCGCGGCCTCGTCCGGGTTCTTCATGTTGCCCAGCTCGATCAGGACGGCCGGGTAGTGGGCCAGGTTGAGCCCGGCGAGGTCGGCGCGGCCGTACAGGCCGTCCGAGCCGGCATAAGTCGACGGGTGAAAGCCCGCCTGCACCAGGGCATCCCGCATGGTGCGCGCGAGCTGGACGGCCGGGCCGGCCTGGACGTCGTTCAGGGGCGGGCTGGAGTAGTTCACGTGGAATCCCGAGCCGGAGGCGGGGCCGCCGTCGGCGTGGATGCTCACGATCGCGTCGGGGTGCATCGCGTTGGCGGCCGCCGCGCGTGCATCGACGCACGGCCCGACGGAGTTGTCGTCGGCGCGCGACAGCTGCGTGTGGACCCCCATCGAGTTGAGTTGAGCACTGATCAGTCCCACGACGGCCCAGGTGAATGCGTGCTCGGGGTAGCCGTCGGCGGTGGCGGCGCCCGACGTCTGGCACTCCTTGGTGCCCCCGCGGCCGTTCGGCACCTGTTGGCTGATCGAGGCGTCGTTCACGGCGTTGTGGCCAGGGTCGAGGAAGACGCCCATCCCTGCGATGCCGGCGCGTGCGTGTGGCGCGTCCGCCAAGGCGACCCCGACGAGCGCCGGTGCGACCGCGGCGTATCTCAACACGTCGCGCCGTGAAACGGACCCCGGGGCACCCACCCGCGCGATAGTAACAACCTGTCTCGGCCGCACCCCTGTCTCGATGCAGCAAAGATTGACAACCGCCCCGATCGGCCGGCAACTCCGCCTGACAAACTGGGCTATTAGCATCACCGAAGCGAGTCGAAACAGTTTCCGGGTAAACCCTTTTCGCGGCGACGCCGTCATGCAGGCGATCGAAAAGCGCTGGTGTGAGTTTCAGGAAGGAGAAGTCCCGTGCCCTACTCAACCGAACACGACGGGTTCAAGCTCTACTACGAGCGCTGCGGGCAGGGTGTCCCGGTCGTCCTGATCCACGGCAATCCCGGCGACCACACGGAGTACTCCAGAGTCGTCCCCCAGCTCAAGGCACGGGCGGACGTCACCGTGGTCGACTTGCGCGGTTACGGCAAGTCGGACAAGCACCTGGAGGACCCGACCGCCTACGCACTCAATCGCCAGGTCGGCAGCGTCATCGCACTGCTCGAAGAACTAGGTATCAGCAACGCCGTGCTGGGCGGGTACGACATCGGCAGCTTCACCGCCCAGACGATCGCGGCCACCCGGCCCGATCTGGTGCGATCGCTGGTAATCGCACCGCCCACCATGGGCGTTGGGCGACGGATTCTCGAAGAGGACGCGGTGAACGCGTTCGTGCACGCCATCTTCTACAAATCCGAACTGGTCGAGGAAATCATCGACGGGAAGCCCGACGCCGTCCGCGCGGCACTCAAGGAAAACCTGGTGAACTGGTCGGCGCCCGGATCGACAATCGTCGACGATCTCCTGGACCACTTAACCGAGAACCACTCCGCACCCGGGGCCTTCCTGGCCGGCGTTCTGTGGTTCCGCAACGCTGAGGGAAACCCCATCACCTACTACGCCAACGAGACAACACCGGCCCGCGAAGACAGGTTCGCCAAGCCCGTGACCATCTTGTGGCCCGACCAGGATCCGTTGTTCCCGCAGACATGGAGCGACACCCTCGATGACTTCTACGCGGACTTCACCCTCGAATTCCTCGACAACTGCGGCCATTTCAGCCCACTGGAGTCGCCCGACACCTGGTCCAGGCACCTGCTGGAGCACATCAGTCGCTGACCGCCGGCCACGACACCTGAACACCAGCCCACGCCCTTGTCAGGGCGGCCCTGACGCCGTAGTGTGTCAGGCATAGCCTGACAACCAGGGAGTCCCGATGAGCCCCACCAAGCAGACCGCCCAGATCTGGTGTTCGTTCTGCGGCAAGTCCAACACCGAGGTCGACAAGCTGGTGGCCGGACCGGGCGTGCAGATCTGCAACGAATGCATCGAGCTGTCGCAGGCCATCATCGACGAGTACCGCGGCAAGCCGAACGAGCTTCGGATGCCGATCTGGGAGTCGTGGAGCGATCAGCAGATGCTCGACCACATCCCCCGCATGGCGGTAGTGGCCCAGCGGGTCGAGGCCGACCTGCGCTCGTGGGTGAGCGAGCTGCGCCGGCGCGGGGTCACCTGGGCGAAAATCGGTCAGACGCTGGGCATCACGCGCCAGTCGGCGTGGGAGCGGTTCTCCGGCGAGTAGGTATCAGGCGTCGGTCAGCGCCTGCGCCGCGCCGCGGAACATGGTCTGCTTGATCGCGCCGAGTGTGCCTGGGTCCTTGCCGGACAACGGGCGCAGCAGGTCGGTGGCCGCGGCGGTCACCTCGCCTTCGCTGGCGGTGGCGTCGACGATGCCGAACTCGACGGCCTCGGTCCCGCCGAAGCGTCGCCCGGTGGTCATCGACGCGATCGCGGCCCGCGGGGTGAGCTTGGCCTGGATCAGCGCGGCCATGCCGTCGGTGAACGGGATACGGATGTCGACCTCGGGAAAGCAGAAGTAGCCCCGGTCGGCGCGCATCACCCGCACGTCGTGGGCCATCGCGAGCATGGCGCCGGCGCCGAAGGCGTGCCCGGTGACCGCGGCGGCGGTCGGCGTCGGGAAGGTCAGGACGCGGGCCAGCAAGGCTTGCACCCGTCCGACGTAGGACTGGGTCTGCTCGGCGTGGGCGGAAAGCCAGTCCAGGTCCAGCCCGTTGGTGTAGAACTTGCCGCGCCCGGTGGTGACGAGGCCCTGCGCCCCGGCGGCCTCGATCTCGTCTAGGTGGGCGTTGATGGCGTCGAGAAACTCGGGTGAGAACCGGTTTTCGTCCTCGCCGAGGTCGACGACGGCGATCTTGTCGTCCCAGGCCAGTGTTGGTGTCATTTCTTGTTCCTTTCTGTGCTTCTGCGTCGCAACGGCGGTGGGCCGACGGCCAGCACGGCGCGGACCGCGGCGCGCAGTCGTTCCCGCGCGTCTGGATCGTGGATTCGCTTGCGTTCCAACAGGATTGCGGTCGGCAGGTCGACGATGCACATGGTGATGACGTCGACGGCCGCGCCGTCCTTGCGGTCCCACACGGCGCGGGCCAGCCGGATCATCGCCTCGACCAGCAGCCGGTCCAGATCCCTTAGCTGGGCGGCGATGTCGGCCGGTGTTTCGGGCCCCAGCAGCTCGTCGCGGCGCACCGTCAGGATCAGCTGCGAGGAGTGCGGATACTGCTCGGCGAACACCGCCGGCGCCTCGGCCGCCGCCACCACCGCTTCGGCGGGGTCGCCGTCGAGCGCGGCGTCGATCAATTCGCCTTGCGCGCTGAGGAATCGGTACCCGGCCCGCAGCCAGGCGCGGCCCACCAAGCCCGCGCGCGAGCCGAACGTGTGGTAGAGCGCGCCATTGGAGACGCCCGTCGCGTTGCTGATCGCGCGGATCGTGACGGCGGCCGGTCCGGACTGGGCCGCCAGCAATTCCGCGGCATCGAGGATCCGGTCCTGGTCGTGGACGCGTGGACGGGGCACCCCGGCAGCATAACAGAGCGGTTGCTCTGTTATCTACGCGGTTGGCGCTGCCTGGTCACATTGCCGTTGCGCAGCAGAGAGGACGCAGCCGGCGGTCACGTACGCGCGCTTGTTGCGGTCGGCGCAGTCGATGGGCAGGTCGGCGGCCAGGCGCAGCACCATCTGGGCGAGCGCGGAGTTGGTCGCGTACGGGACGACCAGGAGGTTCGCGCACGCGTCCCAGCCGTTGATCGTCATCACGTGCTGGCGCTTGTGCTCCCATCCCGGCCAGTTCAGGTCGGGTGGTCGTTGCAGCGGTGACCAGTTGACGTTGATGGATTTGATGTCGCCGAGCAGCGGGGTCAGCACCGCGACCAGGGAGGGCAGCTCGTTCGCGATGCGGTCCACGCGCGGCCACCACGCGCCGTCGATGTCGTGGCCCAATTCGCGCGCCACGCACACCCGTATCGGGTTGGTTCCGTGCCGGCCCCGGAGGTGCTGCATCGGTGCATGTTGCACCGCGCGATCGGTTGCTGTTTCCACGGGCAGTTCCTTCACGGTCGGCGTCGACCGCCCCTGGCGCTGGGGCGACGGAGGAATCGCATTGCCTGTGGATGCCGCGGAGAGCACCGCTGACAACGAAACGGCTCGTTTTCAAACGCTACGCCAGTGCCTCGCCGCCGCGTCGCGTGGGTCTGCTTCGAGGAGCCGACGGCGTCGTAAGCCAATTCAGCCCTGCTGAATGTTGTTGTCGTAGCCCGAATTTGTGATCTTCGGCGTGCCCGTGTGATAGGTGACGTTGTTGCTGTATCCGGAGACGGTGATGGCGTCGACGCTGTCGAGGTTGACCTTGTTGTTGTAGCTGGAGATCGCGAGGCCGGCGCAGTGGCCGGTGACGTTGAATTCGTTGCCGTAGCTTGAGATCTTCACGTTGCCGTCGTTACAGGTGTCGACGCGGACCACGTTGCTGTATCCGGTCGACTCGATGGCGTCGGAGTTGTCGACCGTAACGTTGTTGTCGTAGCCGCCCACCGTGAGGCTGGCGCAGTGGCCGGTGATCACGTACTTGCTGTCGTATGCGGCAAGCGTGAGCTTGCCGTTGTTGCAGGAGATCGTCCTGGCCTGCGAGTTGTCGCTGACGCGCAGCTCGCCGCCCCACGGCACCGCGGTGGGACCGCTGGACGTCGTCCTGCCGGCGCCGCCTCTCGAGATCGAACTACTTATGGACGACCTGGTGAACATCATCACCAGGCTGATGATGATCGGCACCACGACCGCCAGCAGCACGAGGACGAGGTACCAGGGGTAGGACCTACGCCGCGGCTGCGGGGCGCCCCAGGGGAATGGCCCGCCACTTGAATAGGTCGGGCCGCTGCTGTAGGTCGGGCCGCTGCTGTAGGTCGGGGCGCTGTAGGTCGCGCCGCCCGTGTACGGCGGCGGGTTTTCCGTGTACGTCTCGCCCCCCGTGTACGGGGGCGGGCTTTGCGGCGGCCGCGTGACGTCGGCAAGCTCGCGTTCCAACTCGCGGATCCGCTTTTCGGGATCGTCGTCCTTCATTTGCCAAATGGTTCCACATCCGCAGCTGGGCGGACAGCCCTCAATTTGCCGGGGTCTGGCGGTTCCTGGGGCCGCTCCGCGTCCCTGGTGAATTCCTCCTGAATAGGCGCCGAAGCGAGGGTTCGAGCGGACACCTCGGTGTAACGTCCGCACTCGCCAGCCGCCCATCTCGGCCTGCTCGCTCGCACGCCGACGGATCTTTGGGGGTGCCTCGTGAGCACATCCGAGACGGCCGACGTGTCGGCGACGACCGACGCCGACGAGGTCGTGGTGTCGTTGCATGACGAGGCCCTGCTGGTCGGCGGTGACCCGGCCGCCGTCGAGTCCTATCTGGCGCGGCTGCGGGCGGCCGCCGGGCAGGCGATGCAAGTCGCCGGGATCGACGGTGGCTCGCTGGCCGGGCTGGCCTCGCTGCTGGCCGACTCCGGCAAGTACGTCCAGCTGCACCGCGAGAGTCTCGACGCGTTGCAGGACGGCAACCTCGTTCCCTTGAGCGACGGCGTCTTTCGGGTTGTGACGAACGCTGAGTTCTTCGCGCCCCTGCAGTGGCGACCGGCGCTGCTCGGATCGGAAGCGATCGCGTCGGCGCAGCTGATCGCGGTGCAGATGGCGTTGACGTCCGCGGTTGCCCAGGTGGAAGACGCCGTCCGGCGCGTGGAGGACAAGGTCGACTCGGTGCTCGAGGTGGCCCGGGCCCAGCGTGCCGGCGACGTGCTGGGCAATAGCCTGACGATTTCGCGGATGGTCGACTCGCTGGAGAAATATGGGTCGCTGCCCGATGCGTACTGGGAGTCGGTGGCCGCCCTGGGGCCGGCGCTGAATGTCACCGTCGAGCAGCTGCGCAACCATGTCCGGCGCGTCGTGGCGTCGTTCGATCACACCCTCGGCGTGCAGCACCGCGCCGAGAAGCTGCGAAACGCGGTCAGCGACAACCGGCTTGGCGAAACCCTGAGCCTGTTGGTGATCGCGGAAGGGGCGCTGCACAAGTGGCAGCGGCTGAACCTCGCGCGCATCGAGGCGACACAACCCGAGCAGCTGCTGCGCGCGATCGACGAAGCCCGCGAGCTCGTCGACCATCATCTCCGCGAAGACGTCGACATCTACGGCCGTGCGACGGAGGTCCTCGACCGGTTCGCGAGGCCGGCGGTGCTCGACGGCTTCCGATTTTGGGCGGTGCGGGAGCTGGCCCGACAGCGTCGCGCGGTTCGCGACGAGCTCGACCGCTTCGCGCAGGCGCGCCACCACCAGGTCGAAACCTGGGAGGACTTCCACATTCCGAGCGTGTTCGATGCCGCCTTCGCCACCATCGGGGCGGTTGGAACGACCACGGGCCACGCGTTGGTGGCAGTGGGCCGCGGGCTCGTTTGGGTAGGGGGTCAGCTGGCAGGGCCGTTACGGGGCAAACATCCCGAAGAACAACGAAACACAAGCCACGGCAAGAACTCTGAAGGCCAGTCCGGCAGTTCCGGACTCGAGGAAGCCGATCAGTCGTACTGAGCAAACGGTCGCGCTGGCGAAAGCCGGCTACATCTGCTGCGCCGGCTTCAGCACGCTGAACACTGCGCCCTGGGGGTCCATCAAGACGGCCGACCGTCCCACGGACGGTATGTCGAATGGCTCGGCGATGACCTGCCCGCCACTCGGCGCGACGAGCTCGCGGCCAATTCCCGGACACCGGTTTTCAAGCTACCACCCGCCGAAACCGGTAGCCGGAGCGAGCGAAATCCTAAGTAACGAACGGTAATTCGAGGAGGTGGACGTCGGCGTGACTGCCGTGGTGGCCGCATCCGGCCGGCGTTGGTCACGCCGAAGCACTATGCGATGTGCCTACCTGATCAGCGGGCCGCTCATTGCGACGTTTGCGGAAACGTGAACTCTCTGGGCCGGGCAGCGATACGGTGCCACTTACTGATTCGGTGGCGATCGGGCGGTCGCCGTCTTGGTTGGAGGTCGGGATGTCGTATGTGATCGCGGCGCCGGAGTTTGTGACGGCTGCGGCTTCGGATTTGGCGAATATCGGCGGCGCGATCGGCGCCGCGAATGCGGCGGCGACGGGCCCGACGACCGGCATGTTCGCCGCCGGCGCCGACGAAGTTTCGACGGCGGTGGCGTCGCTGTTTTCCAGCCACGGAGAGGCCTTTCAGGCCCTGAGTGCTCAGGCGGCGGCGTTTCATGACCAGTTCGTGCGGACCTTGACCGCGGGTGCGGGCATGTATGCGGCCACCGAGGCGGCCAACGCCTCGCCGTTGCAGACGTTGGGAGACGACATCCTGGCGGTGATCAACGCGCCCACCAATTTGTTGTTGGGGACCCCGTTGATCGGCGACGGCACCAATGGCGCGCCGGGAACCGGCCAGGCCGGCGGGCCGGGCGGGATCTTGTGGGGCAACGGCGGTAACGGCGGGTCCGGCGCGCCGGGGCAGCCGGGCGGTCGAGGCGGTAACGCCTGGCTCTTCGGCAACGGCGGCCAGGGCGGGGCCGGCGGGGCGGGCATCACCGGCACCACGGGGACCTCCAGCGCCAAGGGCGGGACCGGCGGCAACGGCGGCATCGGCGGGGCCGGCGGTAACGGCGGGATATTTTTCGGCAACGGCGGCGCCGGCGCCGCGGGCGGTATTGGCGGGGTCGGCGGGACGGGCGGCCTTGGAACCCCGGGGACCGTCGGCTCGATCAACGGCGGAAACGGAACCGACGGCGGCACCGGCGGCACCGGCGGCATCGGTGGGGCCGGCGGCCAGGCCGAGGGATTGGCGGGATTGTTCGGTGGCCATGCCGGCGGCAACGGCCTCAGCGGCACCGGTGGCGACGGCGGCCACGGTGGCCAGGGCGGCCAGGGCGCTAACGCCACCGGCACCGGCGGCAACGGCGGTCACGGCGGCAACGGCGGGGCCGCCGGCCCGGCATCGACATCGACGAACAGCGTGCGCGAGCGATTGCCGGCGAGATCGTCGGCCGGGGAGGCACTGCCGTCCCGATCGTCGCCGATATGACCGACCCCGTGCAGGTCGGTCGGGCGATCGATGACGTCGTCGCGGCGCTTGGCGGTGTTGATGTCTGCGTCGACATCATCGGTGGCGCGACCTGGTCGAAGGTCGAGGACTTCACTACCCAAATGTGGGACGCGACAATTCGTTACAACCTGACCCAGGTCTACTACCTTTTTCAAGCCGTCTCTAGGCACATGATCGGCCAGCGCACCGGAGGATCGTTGGTCGCTATCGCCTCGGTCGACGGCATTGCGGCGGCGACCTACCATGCCGCCTACGGCGCCGCCAAGGCCGGCGTCATCTCGCTCGTCAAAACCTTCGCCGACGAACTAGGGCGCTACGGCATTCGCGCCAACGCGGTCGCGCCGGGCAATGTGGGCACCGGCAACGAGGACCAGCCGCCAAACGAGTACGCCGTCAATGGAATTAACCCGCTGGCGGCGCCCCGCGCGCATGACATCGCCAACGCCGCGTTGTTCCTGTCCTCCGAGCTGGCCGCCCGGATCACCGGTCAGACACTTGTCGTCGACGGCGGTGCCACCATTCGACAGCTATGGGCCTGCCCGAGGCGATGATTTGGAGACCGTGTATTAGCAACTGCATGACGACGAAGCCATGCATGGAGGAGCATGGGAAGGCTCGCGTCTAACCCATGCAGCCTGTCAGCACCACTCGAGGCAGCCGACAGTAGCCCGAGCACAGTTCCGCCGCTTGTCGATTCCCGCGGCCGGCTCGCGAATGACTCGGTCGCCCGGCCTACGGCGCAACCCACCGCGGTCCGCCGCAACGATGCAAGCAACGACTCACTAGCGATCACGATGGCCGCTGAGCCCAGAGCTGCGGGACCGCTCATTTGCGTATTGCCCACGCGCACCCGAGCGTGCGCTCTGCGCGCGCTTGGGCCCGTTTCAAAAACTGTCAGTGGCGTCTACAACGATAGGACCCGCCGGCGAGGTTGCGGTGCACTGCCGACCCTTGTCGGTAATCTGCGAGGACCCCTCGCGGGCGGCATTGTGCTTGCGACGAAGGAGGAGTCGGGTGAGTGTTCGCTACATCGGTAGTAAGGCACGAGTTGCACAAGCCATAGTCGAATTGGCGGGAGAACCGGCGGGCGGTCGCTTCATAGATGCATTCTGTGGCACCGGCTCCGTCGCCGCGGCTGCCGCCGACCAGGGCTGGGCAGTCACATTGAACGATTTCATGCCATCGGCCATCGCGATGGCGACGGGGGCGATAGCTGGAACGTACAACGCCCCGTTCACGAAACTGGGGGGTTACGAGCGCGCATGCCATTTGCTCAACGAAGTTGCCGGCGAAGCTGGTTTCATTTATGAGGAGTACAGCCCCGCGTCTGCTCGCCGAGCGGGAATCGAGCGACGCTATTTCACCGAAGCGAATGCAATGCGCCTAGACGCGATGCGTAAACGGGTTGCCCTCTGGTCCCGACGCCAACTGGTCACCGAGACGGAAGAACAGCTTTTGCTGGCGGATCTCATCCGAGCGGCAAATCGGGTTGCAAATATTTCGGGTACCTACGGGTGCTTTCTTTCTAGCTGGACGGACGGCGCCTTGCGATCCATCGCCGTACATCCGCGGCGGTTACCAAGGCGTCGAACTATATTCGCTGCGAAAACGGGTGATGTGTTTGATGTGTCGACGAAGGAAGAAGACGTTGTCTACTACGATCCACCATACACCAAGCGACAGTACGCAGCTTATTATCACGTTCTCGAGACGCTGACTGTTGGAGACAGACCGAAGGTCGAAGGAGTGACCGGCCTTCGCCCTTGGCGAGACCGTGCGAGTGATTTTTGTTACAAGGCAAGAGCTTTGAATGCCCTAAGGAGCCTCATTCTAGGCACACAAGCACGGAAGATCCTGCTCAGCTACAGCAACGAAGGTCACGTCGAACGCGATGAACTCGTGGCTGCACTGACCGAGGCTGGGGAGGTATTTGTGCACGAGATTCGAACGATCGGCCGCTACCGACCCAACGCCGTTGCAGCCTCGGCACGTGCCGCCGTTGATGAGTACGTGATCGAAGTGCGACCGGCGACAGCGCGGAACCGGAACCGACTACTAGACCAAGTTGGGACTGCGGTCGCATGAGGAGCGTTGAAGAGAACCTCTTGCAGGCCGCTCAGCGTTTGCTAAAGGGCGCAATTGCGGAACTTGCGAGTGCTGGAGACAGAGCAGCCGCGAGACTAGCTGTCCTCGAAGCCGTGGCATCAGTTCATGCTGGCTGGCACTTAGGATCGTATTGGGATCTGACTGGGGCCCTCCCGTCCCCCCTCAAGTCCGACCCGATGCCATGGGCAGACAAAATCTTGGCAAGTATTGCAGAGACCGAAATCCCGGTCTCGCTTGCGTTGGCCGCCCTGAGCAGAGAAGAAATGACCGCAGCCAAAAAGCGCACGACTGGTGCGTATCACACCGACTGGCGGTTAGCTGAATACCTCGCAGGCGAAAGCGTACGCCGGGTGGCTGTCGACGGATTGTGGGTGGACCCGGCTTGTGGGGCAGGGATGTTATTAGCGGCTGCTGCCCTGGTTGTGCCAGAAGGAGCAGAACGTGACCAAGTGATCCGCGAACGGCTCTGTGGAATGGACCTGTCTAAGCAAGCGTTGAGGGGAGCGTTACTGAGCGTCGCGAGCCTCAGTTCGGATCTTGCCGTCGCGTCAGGATTTCGAGATAGGCTCTTCTGCCTGGACAGCCTACGCAGCCGCGAGGTATGGCAAGAGATTGCGCCTCATGGCTTCGCGCTGGTCATCGGGAACCCGCCGTGGGAACGTCTGAAGACTTCACGGCATGAGGTCGCAGCGAGTTCTGGCGTAGTCCGGCATTATGGCCAAAGTCACCAGACGAACGTGGATGTCACTGCGCCGAGAGCCGAATTGCTGAAGTACCTTGAGCAAATTGTCGCCGGGACCCGCCTCCAAGGATCCGGTGAACATGACTTATACAAGCTGTTCCTCGAGTTGGGACTGGGCCTAGCCGCCGACAACGGGATACTAGCTATGCTCGTGCCGGCCGGCCTAATCCGGGCACAAGGCACAAACACGCTCCGCAAAGAGCTGGATTCACTGTCACGCGATCTTCACATTTCAGTCATCGAGAACCGCCGCAGGCACTTCGCGATCGACACCCGTTTTAAGTTCCTGGCAGCGATAAGCCGCGTCGGGCAAGGAACTAAGCAGCCAATCAGCCTAAAAGTTGCGGACCGTGCCGGCGTCCTACCGAAAATACCGGTCCGTATAGATCGAAAAGAACTCTGCGAGATTCGTACCGACCTCACCGTGCCTGAGGTACGGACGGCAGAGGAATGGCGTTTGTTTGCGCACCTCTCACGCATTGGTCTCCGGATCGGTGACCCCAATGGGCCATGGAATCCGACGTACAGCCGGGAAGTCGACATGACCAACGATCGGAATCGCTTTCATCGTCAGCGCGTCGAGGGTTCCGTGGCCGTTATCGAGGGTCGGCACATCGCTCAGTTTCGAAGTCGTGCCAAAAGCTATCAGCGTGGAGAAGGCCGTGCCGCCATATGGCAGCCTCAAGCTCTCGAAAATGCCGAATTGGTTCCCCAGTGGTTCATCAAATTGAGCGATGTTCGCGGTAACATCTTGAATCGGATTGAAAAGTCCCGCATCGGATTCTGTGATATTACCGGACAGACGAATGAACGCAGTTTGCTGGCTGCGCGCATTCCGGCCGGTGTTGTGTGTGGCAATAAAGTTCCCACACTAGCATTCGGGTCTCGCGGGCCCGAGGTGGAGGATCTATTCTTAGCCGTGGCAAATTCGTTCGCCGCGGACTGGATGCTACGACGACTAATCACGACAAGTGTCAACTTCTTCGTACTCTCGAGCTTGCCGCTTCCGCCAATCGACGTCCATTCGAGCATTGGGAGAGAACTTGTCAAGCTTGCAAGACTTCTTACCGCGTCGGAAGGGTCTCTGAGCGCAGACTTGAGGCAGATCGGCGAATGGCGTGCTCGAATCGACGCCTGTGTGGCCGTCGCATGGGGAATCGGGCCCGAGCAGATGCGGCTGATGTTGGACGATTTTCCTCTCCTGGACCGTGGACAGCCAGCGCTGCCCGGGGAGGCGCAGTCGACCATTACACGGGACTCCGTGCTGCTTGCGATGTCGCAGGATGGTTCAGAAGAGGCGCGTGCGGCACGCTGTCGTGTAGAAAAGGCTATGCGGGAAGGTGCGATTCCGTACATCCCCGCCGAATTCGTCTAGAAGGACGGGCAACATGAATAGCCGGCCGAAGTCGCAACCAGTTCTTCTCGTGTACAAACAGATCCTGCCAGGTGACATGCGGAAACTGTTGGCGGAGGCAAACGATTCAGCTACGGGTGGCGGTGCGCGGGACCTACGCTTGCCGTGGCGAGACTTTCGTCAGGTCATGAACCGGATCTTCACCGAGCCAGCCATCGGCAAGGGGGGCAAAGAGATTCGGGTTGCAACAATTACGTACAAGACGGAGCAGGGAACGCTCGGCGAAGCGAGGCTGGAGTACTGGCCACCCACTAATGCCCGTCCAAACGAAGATCGTGTTGCCCGCATACACGCCAGTCCGGCTCTGGGTGGCCGACTACCAGACGAAGACAAAGGTCGCGTCTTTGTGCTGTTCATCAAGTGGAGCGACGGCGATATAACCTGCGCCTACGCGTACGAGGATCAATTGCGGCATCCACGCCTTTGGGCGCCAGGCGTCCGAGATGCGATGCTCAGGTGTATCGCCGGTACCGATGAAACAAACGCGAATCGTGTGCGAAATAAAGTGCCGATTCAGGGTTACATAGATTTTGTCGACGGTAATCAGTACTGCTATGGCGGATGACTTCGAAATTGACGTTGACGCGCGTGCTGTGCTCAAATTGCTCGCGACACGAAAGAACGTGATAGTTTCTGGGCCACCGGGAACGGGAAAATCGCGCCTTATCAATCAGGTGCGCGATTTGTTCGAGTGGCAGTCCGGGAAGACGGGAGCCGACCCTCACGGTGCTATACCCATCCCGGCGGAAGCTGGACCAGTCCCTGATTGGTTCCCGAGTCCTCATCGCACTGAAGATCGGAAGTCTTTCCCGACCGTATTCGATCAGAACACAAAGTATCGGGACTTCATGCGCGGCCTCGTTCCCAAAGTGGATGCCCCTGGAGTATTCCAAGTCACGAAAGGAACGTTGTATCGGGCTTCCTTACATGCAATAGAGGACGGAAACGCTGCCCTCGTAATTGTTGACGAGATAAACCGTGGGCCCGCAGTGGCGGCGTTCGGTAGCGCACTTGTTGGCCTCGACGCCGACAAGCGACTCGGGCTCGAAGGGGAACCGGTGCCGACCACCCAGCAGTTCGAGCTCTTGGGAGACGAGGGCACTTCAGAACTGTTTGCCTTGCCAGCCGACGTGTATGTTCTGGCGGCCATGAATGAGGCAGACACCAGTGTTGAGCCTCTTGACGTGGCATTTCTTCGCAGGTTCGCACCTTATCGTCTCGAACCACAACCAACTGTGCTGCGGGCCCACCTAGGGTTGCCGGGCAGCCAGGCCGCGCTCAAGGATAAACCAGAAAATAGCCTCGACGTATACGAGGCATTGGTTCAAGGCTGGGAAGTCCTCAACAAAGCGATATTGCTTGCTCGTGGAGGAGCCTACCAACTTGGACATGGCGCACTCATGCACCGCGCTGCATCCCAGAGCAGTATGGCCGCAGCGAAGGAGTACGCCCTGGAGGCATGGGCGACGATCCGGGGACACCTGGATGAGGTCTTTTTTGGCGATACCCGCGCCATGATTGATATTTTGCGCGCCGAAGACGTGGCAAGCCCTTATAGCGTGGAAGAGTCGGTATTTGCGGGGCAGTCTGTAAGTCGGATCGTTGGCCCGAATCGACTCGATGGGGAGCAGCTGTATCGATTACTATTTCTCATTGTCGATAGCTAATGGCCAGCAATTCGCGGGTGGTGCTACACGAGGCCCATGACGCACCGAACACACTACGGCAACTCGCGGAAAGCAGCGGCGTTCGCACCGAAGAGATCTATGCCCAAATCGCAGTCCTTAACGCACGGCTAAGAGCAACGCTTGGCTACCGAACCGATCCGATCACGGTAATCGGCACAGGTACTGTGCGTGTAGATCGAATCGCAGGGCTACTACGGCTGAACAACCGGGTCGAATTGGAAGTCGTTCCGAAGTTCCTCGACCCACGCACCGACGACTGGCGTGCCGACTTTTTTCTCCTCGCAATTTTAGTCACGACCGGGCACCTCCTAGTAGCTGACGCGATCTCGGCCGGACTTCAAGATCGCGGCGACCTCGCAACGCTCGTCGCGCAAGCACTCCTGCGGATGCACCGGCAGAACGAACGTCGTCCGATTCGCGGCTACCGTCGAATGACTCATGCCGAGTTCGCGGTTGATGGCGATGTCGACTGGGAGACCGTCATACTTCCCGAGCCAGGCGGGTTCCGGCTCGAGCGTCTCGAACTCACTTCTCGGAACGCTTACAACGCTGTCTTACGGGGAGCGGCAAACGCGCTGATCCCAGAAGTGGGCGAAGGGGACGTGCAGGCACAGCTCCGTCGACTTTCTCGGCAGCTGGGCAATCAGGCTCGGCCACCTCGCTACTACTCGCCATTGCCACAAAGGCACCAGGCTTGGCGGCAGACGTATGCATTGTCACAACTTGTGCTAGAAGGTATGGGACTCGACTTGCGCGCTGGGGAGTTTACCGGACCCGGGTTTGTCTTATCGACCTGGGAAGCCTGGCAGTACTTATGCGAAGAGGTCGTCCGAAGGGCCTTACCCGGGCGACGCGTGCTCACTCAACACCCGTTTGTACTCGGCCAACGAGAGACAACCGATGTAGTCACCCACCCAGACATTTCAGTGCTGCGGGGCGAAGAGGCTGACTTCCTCATGGACGCCAAATATAGAATACGATTCGAGCGAAAACCGATGGTAGGAAATGCCGACCTATACGAGTCTCTCGCTTTCCTCCGCGCAGCTGGAACCCATGACATGATTTTGCTCTATCCGGCAGAGCAGAAATCCGACGATGTACCCATAGGAACGTTGCGGGCGTTTGACCGGATCCGAGTCGGCGATATGACCGTAAAAGGTGTCGAGATGCATGTCGGAGGTTTATCGGCCCGCGGCGGTTTTGAACGCCTCATTGCTGGCGTACGTGAGTCGCTCATCTCAATCCTGGCTCATGGGTAAGAGTGGCAACTCGCCTAGGGACGAGGCGGGGTCACCTTAAGAGTCAACTCCCACGAAACTGAAATGTGGCCGGCTACTGTCGAGTTGAGCTTCATGACCAAGTTGGCGCGCAGTTGTGGGTCAATCGCGGAAGGACAAGGTCCGGGCCAGGAACCGATGTGCCCGATTTCATCAGAGAGAGCCGACACCGCCGTAGGTGTCGATCGGGCTACCCCAAAGGGGCGCAGGGAGACTGCACGGGTAGACGCTGGCCTTGCCGAGCTCCACGAGTTCGGCTTCGTCGGCGTGCAGCTTCTCGAGCCCAGCCTCCAAATCCTTCCTCTCGAAGATGCGCAGTTTGCGGTAACCCTTTGTCGTAGAAAAGTATTGGCCAATCAAGCGATCTCCGAACCCAAATACCTCACGACGCATACGTCCCGAGCCATCTGTGTAATCGATTTCTACCGCATCCAGCAGTTCAGTGGGCTCGAGGCTGAGCCGGAGCGCCTCAGCAGCAGAATCATTGTCAGGGTCGCTCTCAAAGTAGGCGCACGCTTGTGGCAACGGACTGAACATTTCGATCAAGAGATTCGGGTTACGTTTGGGCAGATCGGCAGTGCTGAAATGTATTCCGAAGGAAGTAGTAGTTTCTGCAGGAGTCTCTCCATCAATGCGTTTGATCCCGCCCCGGGGGATGTCGTAGCCGAAGGAGAACAGCCCGGCGGCGACCTCCGCCAGGTATTCGGGAGGAGTCATCTCGGAGAGTACGAGGTCAGCACCTTCAAGCGCCGCGATGAAGCGTTGGAGTTCGGGGTCAACACGATGGGTCGCAAGGACTTTTTGCATCTTCGCCCAGTCGCTGAAGGAGTCCTCGCTGTGTCTGGGTGGCTGCATATGTTTGTAGATAGTCATCCCAAACACCGCTGCCGGTACCGCACCGTCTAACACGTCTGCGAGATCGCCAATATCGGCCACACGGGAATCGACGGCTCCCCCGGTGCGACCGGCGAACTGTTCGGCAAGCCCAAGCGTCTTCGGGTGAGAATCGACGGCGATCACCGGAACTTTGAGAGCCGCCGAGATGACGGCGGCCGCGGCACCGGCTCCTGCCCCTATCTCAACTAAGAACGGCTCCTCATGGCGGGAGCGTGTGATCGCATCGCGTAGCCGCGGCAGCATCCACTCACATTCAGTAGCGAACGGCCACGACCTCCACCCAACCGAGAAGTGCAGCGCTCGCTCAAATGAGCTGTAGCTGAAATCGTAGGCCTCATCGAAGCTGGACATGCCACCGAACCACTCATCTACGTCGTCTTCGCCGACATATCTGCTGACCTGCTGGCCCCAGTCCGCCTCGTCGAGCCTCGAGTCGACCAAGTTCAGGAATCTAAGCGCCCGTCTGCAGCGCTTGAGATCCGAATTCATTCCAGCATCTTGGCCCTTCCTGGGCCTGTTTCGTTTCCCCACGGGGGCGAAGATAGCCCAACCAGCCGACAGATGTTGGGCACAACCACGATTTCTCCAGCGCACGAAGGTCGTTGGAGACCCTGTCAATACGGGTATGTGACAGCATCCGGGCCGTCGGTGCATCCCGGCGTCAGGTTAGATTGTCTTCCCGTCGTGGCGAGCAACGGGAGTCGCATCCGACCGCCGTGGACTTGCTCGTCGATCCCTCGTGGAAATCCTCCCCGCGCGCCGGCTCGGCGTCTTTGTCGTTTATCTGCAGTACAGCATCGAGCACGCGGTTCACTATCAACCAGCCGGCGAGCGGACCGGACGCGCGCCCTTATGGCGTGGAGGCAGCAAAGATGCCTCCGGCGCAGACCCCGAGGGCGGCGCCGGCACCGCCGAAAGCCAGCTGTCCGACAGCAGCTCTAGCGGCTGCCTGTCCGGATCGCGGATGATCGCCATCGCCTGGGTCACCGTCCCGTCGACCGCCGCTCCCCCGAATTCCTCGACCTTCTCCAACGCGCAGTCGAGATCGGACACCGAGAACCAAATGTGCGTCAGCTCAGTCTGATCCATGACGCGTTCCGACCCCGTGCGGACTTGACGCTTCGAGTATTCCACGAGCTCGTGCACAACCCCGTCGCGCGCGAAGTACATCGCGTGCACCCCGAGTGGCTCGGGAAGCTGCACGAACTGTGCGGTGGCGCCGTCGGGCGGATCAAGCTCCCACCAGACCTGAAACCAAGCATTCTCTCGTAGAACCGCCGCGACCGCTCGCGATCGGAGGCACACAATCCGACATGGTTGAGCATGACGGGACCGGCGTCATTCCGCATCCTTCGGCGCTGTCCAGGCTCCATCACCCGCTACCCGCCACCAGATTCGACGAGCACCGACCGTGGTCGCAGCCGCTGCGGTGTGATCGCGACACCCGCCGCGACGTCGTCGATCAGCGCATCGGAAAAGTGCACCAAAACGGCGACGTCGATCCCGTGGCGTCCCGGGCGCTCGGCGGAGGAAAGGCGGGCTGATGCGCTGCGCAACAGGCTCGTCGCCCCCTGGACGTTGTCGCGCTGGACGTGAGTGATGCCAACCCCGAGCTGCGCTAGTCCCTGCCACAGCATCCGTTCGTCGTCGGGACCGTTCTTCCAGGCCGCCTCGAGCACCTCGTGCGCCCCGAATGCCAGGCCCTGGTCCAGCAGATCCTGGGCATAGGCAAGGATCTCGGCCGGTGCCAGCTCGAGGGGATCCGGGCAACGCCCGCACTGCCGTAGGGCAGCGGCCGGCACAAAGCATCACGTGGGCGGGCACTTCGGGGTCGACCCGATTCGTCGCGATCAAGCTCGGCCATGCCGCCCATGATGGCAAGCCGCGCCGTGTCACGTCGTAAAGGTCGCAACCCCGCGCCGCTGAAGCGGCTCAGGCCCGGTCGCCGGGCCACGCGGATTAGGAGCTCGGGTTGAATGTGCCGCTCAAACTGATTGGTCGCGCTGCGGCGACCACGACGCCAAGCACCGGAGAGCTCGGCTGGTGCGTACCGGCACTCAACCCGGTGCGCGAGCGCTGGTCTGTCTCAGCTGAGAATCATGTTGGTGTTGGGCTGCACCGGGGAGGTGACGTCATCGAGTTTGATGACGATCCAGATTGTCAGTGGGATGCTGGTCGTGACGCGCCAGCAAGCGCATGCAGTAAGGAGACACCCATGCCCTCTGTGTCTGATCGAGTGGCCAGCGCCGAAGCCGATGGCGTGCCCGATGCCATTGGCGCGACCGCGCCAGGCAACTGGCTGCGCGCGGGAGAACTGCGGGCCATTCCCGAATACCTGGCGGCGCAGCTTTCCCGTGACGTGATTGCCCGTTGGCCGCACGGCGACGGGCACCCTGTGCTGGTGATTCCCGGGTTTCTGGCCGGTGCTCGATCAACGCAGTTCCTGCGCAGCGTGCTGCGCCAGCTCGGATATCACGCCCACGACTGGCGCCTCGGCGTCAACCTCGGGTACCGGCCCAGCATGAACGAGCAGCTGCCGGCGCGTCTTCGCCAACTCCGATCGCGCCACGGACGGCGGGTCAGCGTCATCGGCTGGAGCGCCGGCGGCATCTATGCCCGCGAGTTGGCGCGCGCATTCCCCGATGATGTGCGGTCGGTGATCACTTTGGGCTCCCCGTTCCGCGGCGACCACCAGGCCACCCACGCCTCGGGCCTATGGCGGCTGCTCAACCGGGGCCCGAACGCCACCGCGGTGTTACAGGAGGCCGCCCGCATCAGGCGCGAGCAGCCGTTGACGGTGCCGACCACCTGCATCTACAGCAAGTCCGACGGGATCGTGGCCTGGCAGTGCTGCACCAGTTTGCCCGCGGCGCGCACCGAAAACATTGAAGTCCATAGCAGTCACTGCGGATACGGACACAACCTCGAAACCCTTTACGTGATCGCCGACCGCCTCGCGCAACCTGAGGGCCACTGGCAGCCGATGCGACCATCCGCTGAACAGCCAGCGGCGTCGACCTCGTCGCTGGGTCACCAAGCTGACCGGCCCTAAGGCCGAGGCGGCAGCGCCGTCAGCCACCCGTCCGAAAGCAGCTCCAGCAGTTGCCCATCCGGATCGCGGATCATCGCCATCGCCTCCGTCACCGTCTCCTTGACGACCGCTCCCCCGAACTCCTCGACCTTCTCCAACGCACACTCAA
The DNA here is from genome assembly GCF_001672675.1 of Mycobacterium sp. E2327. Lineage (NCBI taxonomy): Bacteria > Bacillati > Actinomycetota > Actinomycetes > Mycobacteriales > Mycobacteriaceae > Mycobacterium > Mycobacterium sp. E2327. Next base: position 19,031 of record NZ_LZKE01000209.1, on the reverse strand, counting down.
GATCGGACACCGAGAATGAGATGTGTGTCAGCCCAATCTGATCCATGACGCGTTCCGACCCGGCGTGAACCTGACGCTTCGAGTAGTCCATGAGTTCGAGCACAAACCCGTCGCGCACCAAGTAGGTCGCGTGTACCCCGAGCGGCTCGGGAAGCTGCACTAGCTGGGCGGTGGGGCCGTCGGGCGGATCAAGCTCCCACCAGAACTGAAACCCGAGCACGTACTCGTAGAACCGCCGCGACCGCTCGCGATCGGAGACACACAATCCGACGTGGTTGAAGGTCGTCTGGTGACTACTCATCGCGGCCTTTCTCGACGGAACCCGTGAGCGTAATAATGCAAAGATAGTGTAGATAGCCGAAACTCGCGTCCCGGTGGAGGACTTCCAGATGACAACCCGTCCCGACGTCACCGACGACGCCATCGTCGACTTCGACCACCACTCCGACGAATTCAACCTCAACGAGCTGGCCATCAACACCGACCTGAGACAGAAATGCCCCATCGCCTGGAACGAGAACTACGGCGGGTTCTGGTTCCTCAGCAGCTACGACGCGGTAAGCCGAGCGGCAAGAGACGGCGACACCTTCGCCCACAAATACGAGCCCAACGCCGAAGACGGCGTCGACTACCAGGGCGAGATGGGCGTCCCGCGGCCGGACGGCCAACCGGCCCTGGGCATCGGCGAGGTCGACGGCGAATACCACCTGGCCCTACGGCACGCGCTGGCCCCGTTCTTGTCGCCGGGCGCCGTCAAAAAACTCAAGCCGTTCATGGAACAGAAAGCCCACGAGTTACTCGACCGGAAAATCACCGACGGACACATGGATCTCGTGCTCGACTACGCCAGCCCCGTCCCCGCGATCCTCACTATGAAGCTGATGGGCCTTCCCCTCGACAACTGGCACCTCTACGCCAACCTCTTCCACTCCGTCATGGCCGTCCCGCAGGACAGCCCCGAGTACCTCGAAGCCATCGCCAAAGTCCCAGAAATGATGCAAAGCGTCCTCGAGTACGCAGCCGCCAGACGGGCCAAACCGGAGGACGACCTCACGAGCTTCCTCATCCAGTTCGAATTCGACGGCCAGCGCCTCACCGACGAAGAGCTGCTCAATATCCTCTGGAACCTCATCGGCGGCGGCGTCGACACCACCACCTCACAGACCGCGCTGACCCTGCTGCACCTCGGCACCCACCCGCAGCTGCGCCAACAACTCATCGACCACCCCGAGCTCTACCGCACCGCCACCGACGAATTCCTGCGCTACTTCTCGGTCAACCAAACCCTGAGCCGCACCGTCACGAAAGACGTCGAGCTCAACGGCCAACACCTTCGCAAGAACGACAAAGTCATCATCAGCTGGCTCTCCGCCAACCACGACGAGCAGGAATTCGACCGACCCGACGAAATCATCCTCGCCCGAACGCCCAACCGCCACCTCGCCTTTGGGCTCGGACCGCATCGCTGCATCGGCTCGCACCTGGCGCGCCTGATGTCCGAGGTGATGGTCAAGGCGGTGCTCGACCGCATCCCCGACTACCAGGTCGACGTCGAAAACGTCCACCAATACCTCGGCAACCCGAGCATGACCGGGCTGGGCAAGCTGCCGGTCACCTTCAACCCGGGAGAAAGCACGAGCACGTCCCGTTCGCGGTGACCGCCATTTCGCGCTGCTCACTAGGGCCGACGTCCGCGCAAGTTGCACAAAAGCGCAGCCTTAACGTTGGCAGACATCGCCAGATGCGCGGGCTGGGCCGCTGGCTCGCTGACGCGAGCGGCGATCAGACGATGACAGTCGACTCCGTCCGCCTAGGTTGAGTCATTCCGCGACCGGCCAGATCGTCGCCCCGAATAAATCCGGCGGGGACAGGCCAATCACGGCTTTGGCGGTCAGATACCGAGCAGTGGCCGTGCGAGATGAGCGCAGGTACTCCCGGACAGCTTCCTCGGGCCGCTGCGCACTCCCACACTCAATTGTCTTGACGAACATGTCGACTCGACGGCCGACGTACCCGACGTCCGCAGGATGTCGACCCAGTTCCGAGTGACCGAAGTCGGCCTGCGTGCCGCGGCGCCGCTGGAGGCGTACGTCCGGGTGCGCCGCGAAGAAGGTGTAGATATCGAGGTCTTTGACACCGTTGTTCTGGTCCAGGTAGTGGAGAGCCGCCCCCTGACATAGGCCGGTGAGTAGCACGCGGGTGCGGTAGATATGGAGGTGCGGGTTGCGGTCGAAAAACTTCTCTAGGTCCCGATTAGCGATTTCGAGCAGTCGCCGGAGATGCGTGTGGGTCAACAATGCATAAGAGCGGGGGCTGACAGTGTCAGTGGCGGCCATGCGGAAAAGATACGGCCGTCAACGCGCGGGTCGCCTCTCGATACTGAAAACCGCACTTTGCATATACAGGAGGTACTCGACTCCGGACGCGCATACGTGCGAAGCTGCCCAACGAGATCACAGGAGGACGTCCCGCCTATGACCGACGAATCGTTGCGCGAAACCATCCAATCAGCGCTGGCGAGCTGGGACCAGGCCCACGCCAGCAGAGCTGCCGCCGAGGCCGGCGAATTGCGAAATCAGTTCGTGGCCCAATTTCCCCTGGACGGCTGGGGCGAGCTACCGCTCGAGCAGTACGCGCTCGGCCAGGGCGTCGAGGGCACGGTTAGTTGGTGGCTGGAATACAAAACCCGGCCGGTGGCCAGCATGGGCGGCGGTACCGCCAAGAAACACTTGATTTACCGCAGACCCGACGGCAGTTGGTACTACCCGCGTCAGTATGGGTCGGTCGAGCAGGCATGGGAGGCGATCCGATCCGGGTGTGTTGAGATGTTGGCGCTGGCCGACCGTGGGCTGTTTGATGAAACGGATCAAGTACAAGCCCTGACAAGTGCCGCCATGCTCCGCGGCAAATTGCTCTATCTTTACTTTCCGCGTGACCTTCTGCCGGTGCTTTCGAAGGCCCACCTGGACCACTTCTTGCGCTCGGTGGGCCAGGCCACCGCTGGCTTGTCGGCAATACGTGCGAACCGGCAGCTACTGGCCGCCCTGCGCCAAGTTCCAGAACTGGCCCAAATCGACACGCACGAGTTGATGAGTTTCCTTTATCACTGGTCCGACCCGCTGGTCGGAGTGGTCCAGGTAGCTCCCGCCGAAAGCGCCTGGGCCGATTGCCTTTCCGAGGGCTACGTCGCCGTGGGCTGGGACCAGGTCGGGGACCTGAGCCGCTTCGAAAACAACCAGGCATTTCGCGCTGCGTTTCGCGAACACTACCCCGCTGGCGAGGCGAAGGTGATGCAGCAGTCAGAGCAGCTGTGGAAGCTCACCGAGTTGCAGACCGGCGACAAAGTGATCGCCAACCGCGGTGTGGACGAGGTACTGGCGGTCGGCACTGTCACCGATACCGGCTATGTTTGGCGCCCCGAACGAGGGCACGATAAGCACACTGTCGGCGTGGACTGGGACACGTCGCTCGCCAGAATGATCGAGCCGGTGCGAGCTTGGCGAACCACCACGGTGTCGGACGTGTCAGCCTCTCTCTATCGCCGGATCCTAGGTGGCGCAACACCTTCACAGCCGGTCGATGTCGATCCGCTCTACCGAAGAATCGAAGAGGCGCTGACGCGGCGCGGACAGGTCATCCTCTATGGCCCGCCAGGAACCGGCAAGACCCATACCGCTCGGCGACTCGCAGTGTGGTTGCTCGACGGTGGCAGCGTCAGCATGGGCGCCGCTGACCTGCTCTCTGACCACGCCCGCTTCCTCAAACGCGAAGCACAGGTCAGTTCGGCTCGTTCAGCGTCGCGTCAGGTCTGGTTCGTGGTCGCTAATCCGGCTCACTGGCAATGGAACCGCCTGTTCCAGGATGGCTCGGTTGAGTTCGAGTTTGGCAACGTGCAGCGAAACTACCCCCAGATTCGCGCTGGCGATCTTGTCATCGGCTATGAATCGGCTCCCACCAAACGCATTGCTGCCCTGGCGCGAATGGCTTCCGAGTACGATGAGAAGCGGCCGGAGGCCGCGTTCACCCTCGAGCCGGTCACACCTGTGCGCGATGGACTAACCTACGACGAGCTGCGCGGCGACCCGGTGCTGGCGGGCAGCGAGCCAGCCCGGATCCGTTGCCGTGGCACGCTGTTCAAGCTGACGCCAGTCGAAGCGGACCGGATTGTCAAACTGCTGGCCGCGCGAGACCCCAACGTGGCGTCGGTTGTCGAACCCAGCATCCAGCTCTTGACCCGAATCACTTTTCATCCGTCATATACCTACGAGGACTTCATTGAGGGCTACCGCCCGGTGCAGTCGGCTGCTGGCACGCTCGAATTGTCTCTTAGCGATGGAGTTTTCAAGCAGGTCTGTACGGCGGCGGGTGCTGACCGAGACCAGTACTACATTGTGCTGATCGATGAGATCAATCGCGGCAACATCCCGAAAATATTCGGCGAGTTAATCACGCTGATCGAACGTGACAAGCGCGGCCTGTCTGTGCGGCTTCCGCAAAGCGGCGACGAATTTGCCGTGCCACCAAACGTTCTCATCGTCGCAACGATGAACACCGCTGATCGCAGCATTCACCTGCTCGACACCGCGCTGCGGCGCCGGTTTTCATTCGTCGAGCTGCTCCCCGACGCCGGAGTGCTTACCGGCGCAACCGTGGGCGCATTGGCGCTCGACCTGTTCCTCATCAACCTAAATGAGTGTGTGCGCGAACGCGTCGGCAGGGAAAAACAAGTCGGTCACGCCATGTTTTTGACCAGTGACAACCAGCCCATTGACAGCGCCGAGGCTTTCGCTGCCGTGTTCCGCTACGAGCTGCTGCCGCTGTTACAGGAGTACCTCTACGAGGACTACAAGGAGCTCAACGGTCTGCTCGGCGGGGTGATCGACACCGGTGCCGAGCGGCCGTCCTCGATTGTGGATGACCCCGAGGCACTGTGCGCAGAACTGGCCAACCAGTTCAACGCGCACGCCGCAGGTTAGAAGTGACTACGCGGATCCTAGTTAACGAATACCAGTCTCGGCGCGTGCCAGTCGCGGCGCCCGCCCCAGCCGACCTGCGGCTAGCCGAGCAGCTGGCCAGCAACAAGCTCGCCCCGAAGATTGCGATTCGCTGGCTCCGCACAGGCGAAATCGAGGTGAGCGCCTCGTCGTGGGTTGGTGTCATCCGCCTATCCAACGTGGAGATCCACGTGGTGCCCAAGCTGGTCGGCGGATCCCTGGGAGTCCTGCGAATGCTTCAGCACTCCGCAGGAGTGGAGTTGATCGCCCGCCTACCCACCGCTCGGACGCTTGCCTCTCACAGCACCGATCTCCTCGATATCATCACCCTATTTCTGGCCGAGGAATCTAAGTGGCTGATCCGCGATGGCCTGCTGCGCGACTACCGCCCCGTTGACGACAACCTTGGCGTGCTGCGCGGGCGGGTGCGCCTGCGAGATCAATATCTACGCCGGTTCGGGCAGCTGCAGCCGCTGGAGTGCTCGTTCGACGAGTACGACGCCGATATCCCCGAAAACCAACTGATCGCGGCGGCGCTGCGTGTCGCCTGTCGGCGTGTGCGTGATGTGGAGGTGCGCGCCGCCGCGCTGCGGCAGGCGGGGACCATCGGTGAAATCTGCGATCCGCCAACCACAGACGCGACCTGGTACGAGCGCAACCTCTCTTATGGCAGACGTAACGACCGCTACCGCGGCGCGCACGAACTGTCGAAACTCATTTTGAGCGGCCTGGCTTTCGAGGACCTGTACGACACCTCAGGTGCCGCTGTCGCCGCTTTTATGCTTGACATGAACGTGCTCTTCGAGCGGTTTGTCACCCGCCTTGTGCGGGATGCCCTGCGTTGCACCGGGTTGGCAGTCTCCGCGCAGCGGCGGGTCCGCGCAGTCATCCGTGACGACGAGAGCGGCCGCACCTACAACGAGATCCGGCCGGACCTGCTGATCGAAGATCCGAATGCGAACCAACGCGTCCCGGTGGACGTCAAATACAAGCTCTATGCCGACAGGAAACTCGCGTCCGGCGACGTATACCAGCTCTTCCTGTACGCCTACGTGCACGGCACCGACGTAGCGTCGCGGCGCGCGGGACTGATCTACCCAGCCACCGCGGACGCTAGGGGACCGGTGCTATCGATCCGGACCATCGACGGCGAAACCGCCGCACGCATAACCGCTGCTGGCCTCGACGTACAGCGCGCCCTCGACCTGATCGCCGCTGGCGATGAGGTCGCGCTACACAATGCAGTTCGCGCGGTAGCGGCTGCGCTGAGTGGCTTCACGGTGGCCCCACGAGGTTAAGGAAGAGCACCACGGTTTGAGCCGTTGGCCGAGACCAGAAGCCGCCACGATTCGATCGGGTCATACCGGACTTCGTGGGTATTCACGGAGCCATGACCATCATCGTGGTCCGATAAAACCTGCTCAGGCCAGCCACACCGGATTCGTCAGCGCGACCATCGTGCCGAGCGGGCGCCGCTGCGCCTCGCGAATCTCCAACCGCGCGAAGCGCGCCGACGCGGCGTCGATTTCCCACCGCAGCATGGTCCGCGCCGGCCCGGGCACCGCGGCTCGGCCGACGCAACCCTCCGCCGTGATCAACGCGGCGGTCGTCCCGGCGGCGCCGGTGACCATGGCGGTGACTATAACCGGCGCGCCAGGCGGCACCGGCAGCGTCTCGCCAATACCCGCGCCCCGGCCGCGGCACGACGCGGTGAGTTCCACTGTGACAGAGCGTGATCGGGCGATGTAGGAACGGCCGCGGCGCAACCCATCCAAAAGCGCCGGCGTCGACAGCTCCCGCGCGTGTACTACGGTCTGCGGCGAACCGACCGCCTGCTGGTGCGCATGAGAGTCACTGCCACCGACCGCCACCACGCGCCGGCCCTCGCACAGCAGCCGCTGCCAAATGCGCAGCGACACTTCGTCATCGAGGTTCCACCGGCCGTTCCACACCTCGAGCCCGTCGACGTGGTCAAAGCCGAACTCCCACAACGACCCCGGCACCGGCGCGGCGGGATGCGCGGCGATAACCAAGCCACCGGACTCCCGCACTTCAGAGGCGAACCGCGGGAACACCCCGTCGCGCGGCGCGTATCGCCAATCAACCCAGCCACCCGCCGGCAGGCCAACCGCCAGCCAGTGCCCGTGCCGGGTGGTGACCTCCTCGCCCGGAATCACCAACAACCCGCCCGTGCGGCACGCCGGCCACACCCGATTGGCGGAGTTGGTGTTGTGGTCGGTGGAGACGATGAAATCCAGCCCGCTGTCGCGCGCGGCCGCCACCAGCTCCCCCGGATGGCGCTGGCCGTCGGAGTGCACGGTGTGCAGGTGCAGGTCCCCGCGGTACCAGCCCGCCCGGCCGACGGCAGGGGCCGGATACGCGACCATCGGGCCGCTTTCCGGGCCGGACTGCCCGCGTTCCAGCGTGACGCGCGCCTCCCACGCCATCCCCCACGGGCTCAGGACCACCGGACCGAGGGCGACCGCCCACAGGCCCGGCTCGATACGGCCCGCCAGGTAACCCGGCGTGGCGTGGCTGGCGGAGATCACGAAGCCGTCGCGGGCCCCTCCGGACCATCCCCGGAAGCCGGCCGCATTGCCCAGGTCGTGGCCCGCCGGCCCAAACATGCCCAGATCCAACACGTTTCGGATCGGTCCGCCCACCGCGAAGCGGTCGTGCGGCGTGCTCACCCGAATCCGCTGGACCCCCAACGGCACTTCGAACGGCAGGTAGGCCCACTGGTCGATCCCGAACCCGAACCGGCCCGAAAACGACAGCTGGATCGCCTGGCCCTCGCGCCGCCCGGTCGCGATGCTCACGGCCGTCCTCCCCTTTCGGTACCCGCCCAGCATCCCGCACCGATGAGTAACCACCCGTTACTTCGACGCGAACGCCCGCCGTCGATTACTTGACCAGTGGTCGAGTTGGGTTCATGGTCGGGGTATGAGCATCGACGACGACCCGGTCACGACGCTGGACGACCTCAAAAGCGATCTCGCGGGCCGGCACAAGTGGACACCGAGCGGCGGCGCGTCCGTCGACCCCGCGCTCGTTGACGCCGACATGGCTGCCCTTGACCGCGACGGCTACGTCATCTGGGAAAACCTGCTCGGCGCCGACGAGTGCCAGCAGATCCGCGACACCGTCACGCCCTGGCTCGGCCACACCGGACGCAACTCCTTCGAAGGACGGCGCACCCAACGCATCTACAGCGTGCTGAGCAGGACCCGCGTATGCGACGGGCTCGTCGACCATCCGCGCGTGCTGGCGGTCCTCGATCGACTGCTGATGCCCAACTACCTCCTTTCGGCGTTGCAGGCCATCAACATTCAGCCGGGCGAGTCGCCCCAGCTGCCTCATCACGACGACGGGTTCTACCCGATCCCACGTCCGCGGGATCCGTTGGCCGCCGCGACGATCTGGGCGATCGACGACTTCACCGCCGACAACGGCGCCACGGTGCTGCTGCCCGGCAGCCATCGCTGGGGCAGGCGCCCGCCCGGGCCGGATGATCCCGCGGTACCCGTCGTCATGCCCGCGGGCTCCTGCGTCTTTTTCGTGGGAACCCTGTGGCACGGCGGCGGCGCCAACACGACCGACCGCGCGCGGCTCGCCGTCACCGCCCAATACTGCCAACCGTGGCTGCGGCCGATGGAGGCCTTCACTCTGTCGATCCCGCGCGACATGGCGCGAACGCTCTCGCCCGACCTGCAACGCATGATCGGCTACAGCATCCACCCGCCGTTCGTCGGCGCGGTCGACGGCCTGCACCCCATCCGGTTGCTAGACGAGCCGTGAGACGCGCGGGACAGAGCGGCCGCACGACCGCCACCCTGAGCCGGCACGTCGAACAGCGCTAGGCACGGCGGTCACATGAGCGTGGGTGGCGACAACTGCCCCGGCTGAGGCCAATTGCTGAACGCCTCGGCGTAGCTGTGGCTCATCACCTCGAGCACGGTGCCCCACGGATCGGTGGTGTACGCCAGCATCCAGGGCCGGCCGGGCACGAAATGGTACGGCGCCGCCAGCAACGTGCCGCCCAGATCGACGATGCGGTCGACCAGGCCCGCGACGTCCGGGTGAGTGATGCATAAGTGCCACAGGCCGCGATCGAGCCAGGGCATCACCTCCTCCGGCGACCGCGGTCCGCGCGTGGGCGGGTCAACGAACTGGAAGAGCTCGATACCAACCGAATTCGCGCTGAGCAGATGCGCCTGCCAGGCTCGGCGAAACCGACTGCCGAACACGCCGGCGGCCTCGGGGTGTCCGCCGGAGTCAAGCTCCCGCGGGCCCATGATGCAGCGGAAGCCGAAGACCGCCCCGTACCAGTCAATCGCCGCGTTGATATCAGGGACGGTCACCCCGACGTGATTGACGGCAAGGCCGGCCATTGGTTCGAGCGACATCAGTGATTCCTTTCGCGTCAGCAGTCACCAGGGCACATCGCCGGCGTCCCAGCGTTTTTGAACGTCGGGGTACAGCGAAGCGAGGTCGTGGGGCAGCGACGCCTTGACGTGCCGGGTCCTGTCGTCGGTCAGCACCTCCTCGTCACCGTGCTGAATCGCAGCCAGCGTCTGGCAAGCGACGTCGCCGGGTGAAAGCTTCGCTTCCGCCACGGCGTCCGCCATGTCGGTGTCGATCCACCCCGCGTGCACGCCGACGACGAGGGTTCCCTGCGCGCGCAGCTCGACGCGAATCGCGTTGGTCAGGGCCCACTCGGCAGATTTCGACGCCCCGTAAGAACCGTTGAACGGATTGGCGAACCAACTGGCGATCGACAGCATGTTGACCAGCGCGCCGCCGCCTTGACGGGCAAGCACGGGTGCGAATGCGCGGCACATCGCCAGTGTGCCAAAGTAATTGGTTTCCATCTCGCTGCGCGCCGCGCTCAGGTCCGGCGAGGCCAGCAGGGGACTTCGCAGCATCGCCCCGGCGTTATTGATCAGCACTGTGACGTCTGGGCACCCGGATGCCGCGCGTCGGATGTCATCCGAGTTAGTGATGTCCAGGCTGATCGGAATGACCCGGGCATCGTCGAAGTCGACCGCGTCAGGATTTCGTGCCGCCGCGTAAACGCGGGCCGCGCCCCGGTCGAGCAGCTCTTGCACGAACGCCTTCCCGAGACCCCGGTTAGCCCCGGTCACCAATGCGCGCGCCCCCGCAATTGCAACGCCACCAGGCGAATTGACTGCTTCCACGTTCATGACCAGTTCTCCCTTCGGGTTACGAGCCGGTGGCAAGCCCGGCGCCGTGGGCCGCCATCGCGTACAGCGCGACATAGTCAGACTCGCCGTATCCGTGGCCGATTGCGGTCTGGAGCAGTTGGTGGGTGCTCGCGGCAATCGGCATCGGAACCTCCAGCGCCCGTGCCGCTGCCAGCCCAAGATCGAAGTCTTTGCGCATGCCCGCGGTGGTGAAGGTGGGTTCGTAGTCGCGGGCTCGAATGGCTTTGCCCTTGGCCGAAATCAACTTCGAGCCCAGCACCGAGCCGTCGATGAAATCGAGAAACACCGAGGGTGCCACGCCCCCCTTCTCCGTCAGAGTCGTCGCCTCGGCCAACGCTTCGGTAATGATGCCCACCAACAAGTTATGGGCCAGCTTGACCAGTAGCGCCTCCTCGCCCGTACCGGCGTAGGTCACCGCGGATGCGATCGCCTCCAGATATGGCAGCGCGGCATCGAAGACCTCCGCTGGGCCCGAAGCGACAATGGATCCGGATCCACCGGCAATCGCTTCCGGGTTGCCGCTGACGGGTGCAGACAAAAACCCGACGTTGTGGCGTGCGGCCTCGGTTCTAACCTCGGCGGCGGCCTTGGCGGACACCGTTGAACAATTCACGATGATGCGCGGCGCGGGCTGGCTGCTCAACAACCCATCGGGGCCGAGTGCGACGGCCAGAAGATCTGGTGAAGACATCACGGTGACGAACACCAGGTCGCAGCGGCCCAACGCGCCCAGCGTGTCCGCGTGGAAGGCGCCCAAGTTCACCAGCGGCGCGGTTTTCGATGCCGTCCGATTCCAGACGGTCACCGCGGCGCCACTCGAGATCAGGCGGGCCGCCAGAGCACTCCCCAATCGGCCGGTGCCCAGCCAACCGATCCGAATGTCAGGATCCATGCTTGCCTCAACTCCTCGTCAGGTGCGATCGCGCTTGTCTGTTTTACAGTACGCTTGTGTGCAGAATAATGCACACCCGGTCGGTAGGTGACGCGGCGCCAAACGCGACTTTCTGGTGCGTGACGGCACATCTCGCGCGGACTATGGCCGCTTTTGTGTACCCTGACCCAAAGACAGCTGTACAATATAGCGGACGGTCGGAGCAACGGTGAAAGAAGACGGATCAACGCCTCACGTAGCCGAGGGCGCAACAGGCCTCGGCCCGCGGCTTCGACAGCTCCGCAATGCGCGGGGCATCTCAGTGCGGGAACTGGCGCGCCGGGCCGGCTGCTCAGCGAGCCTGATCTCGCAGGTGGAACGCGGAGTGACAACACCGTCCGCCAGCGTCGTCTACGCACTGGCAAATGAGCTTGGCATCTCGCTGGACTTCCTGTTCGGCGCCGGCGACCCACTGAATTCCCCGCACGCATCGTCGGCGGCAGGCGATGCACTCGCGGCCCCACCCTCTGCGTTCCACCAATGGGGTCGCGCCAGCGGCGCCAACGGAGCGGGGATCGTGCAACGTGCCGGCGATCGCAGCGTCATCGAACTCTCGACGGGGGTTCGCTGGGAGCGACTCACACCGACGCACGACGACCGGGTCGACTTTCTCGAGGTGATCTACGCCCCCGGTGGCCAATCCAGCGACGGTGGTCAGGCCGTACGTCACGACGGCCGCGAATATCTTTATGTTCTGCAGGGAGAGCTGGAAGCCGTCATCGGCTTCGACACCGTGCAACTGCATGAGGGCGACTCGCTGGCCTTCGACCCCGCGACGCCACACCAATACCGCAATCGCACAACCGAAATCGCCCGCGTTTTATCCGTCGTCGTGCACACTCCCACGAGGTGAGGCGTCCGCGTCTGCGCGGGTACTACCCGCCGCCCGCGCGAGTGTGATGTTCTGCACAGTGACACCGGAAACGCCCAGCTGCGACCCCACAGGCGACGCGGACGGGTGTGATCTGGCCCGCGTTCACGTTTCCGGACCCGTCGCGTCCGGTTAGTCTCTGCGAAACCTCTCGGCCCGATCGGCCAGTGCACCGGCGCCAGCGCCGGAATCATAATTCCAATTTGTGGGAGACCCATGTCCGAAAGACGAGGCGATTTCGCCTACCAATATGACCTGACGCTCGACGAAGCGCGTCGGCGCGCGGCGGTTCTCGAGGCGATCGATGGCGACTGGGATCCCGTTCAGGTGCTCGCGGAGGAAGAGCGCGCCTGGGACCTGCTGTACAGCGGGCTGGACGACGACCAGCAGCGGATCTACGACGAGCTTGTCGACGCGGGAGTTCTCCCGGATCGGGCGGCGAACCGTGTTACCGATTGATCCCCACGCCGACCGCGGCCGACGCGCCTGGCTGCCCTGCCCGCAGTGCGATCACGCCAGGCACTGCGACGACTGCCGAGGCCCCCGCAACTGCACGAACCACTGGCAGTATCTGCTGAGCAACCGCGCCTGGGTGGTCCATCTGCAGTGCCCCACCTGCGGTCACCTCTGGTCCGCCGATACCCGGTAACTGCCTATTAGAGTGATCGCGATGAGCGATATCACGGCGCGGTTCGCCGAAATCGTCGGCGAGCACAACCTGCTAACCGGCGACGCGATCCCCGAGGACTACTGGCACGACGAGGTGTTGACCTCGGCGCCGCAGAAGCCGGCATATGTCGCCAAACCGGCCACCGCCGAAGAGGTTTCGCGGCTACTCAAGGCCGCCGGCGAGAAAAAGATCCCGGTGACGGCCCGCGGCTCCGGCAGCGGCCTTTCCGGCGCGGCGATCCCGCGCGAGGACGGGCTGCTGATCTCCTTCGAGCGGATGAACGCGATCCTCGAGGTCGACACCACCAACCAGGTCGCCGTCGTCCAACCCGGCGTCACGCTGACCGAACTGGACGCCGCGACCGTCGACTCCGGGCTGAGCTACATGGTGCACCCGGGCGAGCTGTCCTCCAGCGTCGGCGGCAACGTCGGCACCAACGCCGGCGGGATGCGCGCGGTCAAGTACGGGATCGCCCGCCACAACGTGCTCGGGCTGCAGGCGGTGCTGCCGACCGGCGAGATCATCCGCACCGGCGGCAAGATCGCCAAGGTCTCCACCGGCTACGACCTGACCCAGCTCATCGTCGGCTCGGAGGGCACCCTGGCCCTGGCCACCGAGGTGATCGTCAAGCTGCACCCGCGCCTCGACCACGCCGCCACCGTGCTCGCCCCGTTCGCCGACTTCGACCAGGTCATGGAGGCGGTGCCCCAGGTCCTCGCCAGCGGCCTGGCGCCCTACATCCTCGAATACATCGACAACATGACGATGGCCGCGCTCGTCCACACCCAGAACCTGGAGCTCGGCGTCCCGGATAACGTCCGCGACAGTTGCCAGGCGTATCTCGTTGTGGCGCTTGAGAACCGCACCGCAGAAAGGCTCGACGAGGACGTCGAGCGAGCCGGCGAGCTGGTGGTCGAGCTGGGCGCCGTCGACGCCTATGTCCTCGAAGGGGTTTCGGCGCGCAAGCTGATCGAGGCGCGCGAAAAAGCGTTCTGGACCGCCAAGGCGATCGGCGCCGACGACATCATCGACACCGTCGTGCCGCGCTCGGCGATGCCGAAGTTCCTCGCCGCCGCGCGCGAGCTGGCGGCGTCGGCCGGCGGCGCGGCGGCCGGCTGCGGGCACGCCGGCGACGGCAACGTGCACCTGGCCATCGTCTGCAAGGACCCGGCGAAAAAGAAGCAGCTGATGACCGACATCCTAGCGCTGGCAATGGAATTGGGCGGCGCGATCTCCGGCGAACACGGCCTCGGCCGGGCCAAGACCCCGTACTTCCTGCAGCTCGAAGATCCGGTCAAGGTCGACCTGATGCGTCGCATCAAGCACAGCTTCGACCCGGCGGGCATCCTCAACCCCGACGTTTTGTTCGGCGAAGCCTAAGTGGCGCTTGCGTATTGCAGCACCGGCTCCGACGAGTCGACATGGCCGTTGCTGATGATCCGAAGCCGCTCCGGGCGCACCTCGTAGCGAACCCCGTTTTCCGGATTGGTGACGTCGAACCCGTCGGATGACCGCACCGCGTCGGTCAGCTCGATGTGGGCGCCGTCGCGGATGCGCTCGCCCCGGTAGTAGAAATTGCCGGACGCGGTTTGGCACACCACCGCGAGCGACTGGGCGGTCCGCACCACCAGGGCCGGCGGACTGCCCGGGTCGCACCGCGCCGTCTCACCGACGAAGCCCAGGCCGTCGGCGCCCTGGACGGGCTGCGACAGCGACGGCGTTTTCGTCGTCGACGGGGTCGGGGGCGCCGTCGTTTGAGGGGAAGCACTGTTGTGCGTGCCGCCGAAGAGAACGAGCGTCACCGCGATGACCGCCGCGACAACCAGCAGGACGGCCGCCGCACTGCCAATCAGCACGGGCGCCCGCCCGAGAAGCGGATTGGCCGGCCGCGGGGGCACCGGCGCGGGCGACGGATATGGGCTGTACCCGGTGTCGTCCGGGTTGGGGTAGACGGTCGAGAACGGCCGGGTGCGTGACGGCGACGGCTCCGGCGTCGACGGCGTGAGCCCGAACGCGGCCCTGGCCAGTTCACCCGCGGAGGAGAACCGCGCGGCCGGGTCCTTGGCCATCCCGCGGGCGATGACGCCGTCGAGCGCCTTGTCGATGCCCCGGCGCATGATGCTCGGCCGGGGCGGCGGCATCTGCAGGTGCGCGGTGATCAGCGCCGGGATCTCCGCGCCCTCGAACGGCGCTTGACCGGTGAGGCACTCGTAGAGCACACATGCCAGCGAATAGACGTCGGTCTGCGGTCCCACCGGGCCGCCGTCGAATCGTTCGGGCGCCATGTAGGCACACGACCCGATCAACGGTCCGCCCGCCGTCAGGCTGGGATCGCCGTGCGCCTGCGCGAGGCCGAAGTCGACCAGGTACGCGAAGTTGTCGTGGGTGAGCAGCACGTTCTCGCGCTTGACGTCGCGGTGCACCAGGCCCTCGGCATGGGCGGCGTCCAGCGCGGCCGCCACCTGCGCCGTGATCGCCGCAGCCTGCCCGGGATCGAGCGGACCCCGCTCGCGAAGCAGATCCTTCAGGCTGCCCCCGTCGAGCAGGCGCATGTCGATGAACAGCACGCCGTCGATCTCGCCGAAGTCGTGCACCGGGATGACGTGCGGCTCCTGCAAGCGCGCCGCCAGCTGGGTCTCTCGCCGAAAGCGCTGCTGGAAACCCGGGTCGGCCGCCACCTCGGGGCGCAAGAGCTTCAGCGCGACCATCCGACCCTTCGTCGTGTCGTAGGCCCGATACACCTCGCCCATTCCGCCCGCGCCGACCAGTGATCGCAGCTCGTAGGGCCCGAACCGGGTGCCGACGCGCGAGCGACGATACGGCGTAAACATTGGAGCAGGATTCCCGAATCGAGGGCGCAGATAACCCCGTCAGCGGACGATCTCGATCCCACAATGCAGGCCCGAGGCACGTGAAAGGCGCGTATCGGCGGTGAGGACTACGACCCCCAGGACCTCGGCGAGCGCAATATATGCGGCGTCATAAGGCGTAACGACATGGCGCAGTTCCCAGATGCGGTCGAGCAACGGCTGGTGCGACGACCGACGTAGCGGAAGATCCGCCAAGTCCGCCAGCGCACTTGCAGCTCTTCGAGCAGGCATCAGTTTTGCGGCGACATGCCGACGCCACACCGAGACCACCTCGAGGTCCACGAGCTCCGGAGCGACCAGCGTCTCGCCCGCCAACCGCGCCCTCGCGTGCTGGCCATCTGCGCCGTCACCGCCGAGCGCTACGGCCAATACGCCGGCATCAACGACGATCACGTTCCGCCCGAATGTGCTCAACGGCGCCCTTAAAGGAAACGGCGCCCCCACGGTGACCGGCGACGCGGTCCAAAACCTCGTCCAGAGTGGGCTGGTCCGCCTCTGCGATCAGACGGCTCCGAAGGTATTCCTGCAGGGACTGATGGGCGCGGGCGGCACGCTCACGCAGAACTCGGTGAGTGTCCTCCGGAACGTCTTTAATCTGCACGCTAGGCATGGCGCCATTATGGCGCCAACGGCGCCAAATCGCAATCGCCGCCCGGCCGAGCCTGCCGCGAATAGCCGTCCCTATCTGACTCCAAATCCTATGCGTCACAAGAAGTCAGGGATATGCCGACCTGCCCGCCTCTCAGCGACAAATGTCGGCACCGCCGGAATTTGTCGCTATGAGGTGGACAGAAAGGGTGCCGTCCCTTTCCAGAGACGCATGTGGCTGATGTGACTCAGCGCGCCACTCACATGCCAAAGTGCGTGCCACGCACCGCCGCAACGGCTTCCGAAGGCCCGCTCACCTCGACCTGCGCCGCGCCCTGCCGCCCAAAGAGATACAACAGCAATTCCCCCGGCGCCCCACTGAGCAAAGCCGACGGCGAGCCGGGCCGAACCGTCACCCGCTCACCGCCACCCGCCCACTCCACCTCGAGCCCGCACCCCCGCAGCCGCCGGCTCAAAAAGCGCCCCCCGCGGCGCACGTTTCGCCACAGCCCGGCATCCAGGGCGGGCGCCAACGCACGAACCCCCAGACCATTGGCCCGCCGCACGTCCTCCTGGTGCACAAAGCATTCGTTGAGGTTCGCCATCTCGCGCACCCACGGAATCCGGAAGAACCCAATCGGCGGCCCGGACCGAATCCGCGCGACCAGCCCCGCAAAGTCCGAGCGCGCCGCCAACGCGGCGCGACGCCGCTCCGCGAACCGCTCGAACGGACCCGGCAGCACCATGCACGGGCCGGCCACGACATCGTGCTCCCGCAACACCAGGTGAGCGGCCAAATCGTGAGAAGTCCACCCGTCGAGCAGGGTGGGGACCGACGGGCCGAGCTCGTCGAAAAGATCGCACAGCTCACGGCGCTCTTGCGCATCCAGCGGGACGTCACCCACGAAGCCAAAGTTTACGAGCGGTTATGGTGACGAAATGCAGAAGGCTCGACTCGCCGACAACCTCCGGCAAGCAGCGTCCCTCGTGGTCACCGCGATAACGGCCACCTCCACCCTCAACGCCTACCGGCCGCTGGCCCGCAAGGGTTTCCTGTCGCTGTACTCGTGGTTGTTCGGCATGATCGTCACCGAGCTGCCGCTGCAGACGATGGCCACCCAGCTCGGCGGCCTGGCGTTGACGGCGCGCCGGCTCAACCGACCAGTGCGGATCCTCGCCTGGCTGACGGCGGCCGTCTCGGCCGCGGGCCTGCTGAACTTCAGTCGCGCCGGCCATCAGGCCAACGTGCCGCTGTCCAAGGCGCTCGACGACGGTCTGGGCCCCGAAAGGCGCACCGACTCGGCCGACCTGTGGCGCCGCCCCAAGGGCCCCGGCATCGCGAAGGCGCCCGGTCTGCTGCGGATGATGCGGATCTACCGCGACTACGCCCACGACTCCAACATCAGCTACGGCGAATTCGGCAGCGCCAACCACTTGGACATCTGGCGCCGTCCCGACCTCGACCCGAATGGCAAGGCGCCGGTGCTATTCCAGATCCCCGGCGGCGCCTGGACGACGGGAAACAAACGCGGCCAAGCACATCCGCTGATGAGCCACCTCGCCGAGCTCGGCTGGATCTGCGTGGCGATCAACTACCGCCACAGCCCGCGCAACACCTGGCCCGCCCACATCGTCGACGTCAAGCGCGCCCTCGCGTGGGTCAGGCAGCACATCGCCGAATACGGCGGCGACCCCGATTTCATCGCCATCACGGGCGGTTCGGCCGGCGGCCACCTCTCGTCGCTGGCGGCGCTGACACCCAACTACCCCGAGTTCCAACCCGGATTCGAGGACGCCGACACCCGAGTGCAGGCGGCTGTGCCCTTCTACGGGATCTACGACTTCACCCGCCTCGACGACTCGCTGCACGCGATGATGCCCGGGCTGCTCATCAAATCGATCATCAAGCAAAAGCCCTCGACGCACCTCGAGACATACAAGGCCGCATCGCCGATCCACCACGTAAACCCCGACGCTCCACCGTTTTTCGTGCTGCACGGCACGAACGACTCGCTGGCCCTCGTCGAGCAGGCCCGCGACTTCACCAGCAAGCTGCGCGAAGTCAGCAACCAGCCCGTCGTGTACGCCGAATTGCCTTACACCCAGCACGCTTTCGACATCTTCGGCTCGGCCCGCGCGGTGCACGCCGCCGTCGCCGTCGAGCAGTTCCTGGCCGAGGTCTACGCGAGGACCCGGGCCACCACTCCCGCCACCATCGCCGCCGGATCTTCCTGAATCCCCACCGCGCTCAGCTCGCCGCCGATGGCGAGCGACGCGACGCCGTGCACCAGTGACCACAGCGGCGCGGCAACCGCACGCGGATCGGCACCGTCGACGACCCCCGTGAGCGCATCCACCAGGTCGCCGAACGCCTGCTCGCCGGCGAGCGCTAATCCGGGGTGGTCCGCCTTGCCGATGTCGGCGCCGAACATCACCCGGTAGTGGTCCGGATGGGCGACGGCCCAGCGCACATACGTCCGGCCGAGCTCGACCACCCGGGCCTTCGGCTCCATGTCGGGCACCGCGACCAGTGCGGCGTGCAACTCGCGGAAGCCCTGCTCGGCGACGGTGGCCAGCAGCGCGGCCTTGTCGGCGAAGTGCCGGTATGGGGCCGCGGCGCTGACGCCCGCGCGCCGCGCCGCCTCGGTCAGCGTGAAGCCCTTCGGGCCCTTCTCGGCCACTAGCGACAGCGCGGCGCTGGTCAGCGCCCTTTTGAGGTCGCCGTGGTGGTAGCTATCGCGCCGTGCAGGCGCAACCGAACGTGCCATTGGTAGTCAGGGGCGCGGTGTCTGCAGTGCAGACCCATTTCCCCATCCCCCTTTCAATCCGTGCGTGCGGTTTTCCCGCACACGGCTTACCGATGATCTTCTTGGCATGGTTAC
>NZ_LZKE01000208.1:0-545 GCF_001672675.1 Mycobacterium sp. E2327 | reverse complement strand
TGGCCGGCGTCGGCTACTCGCGCGCGACCATCCGGGAGATCGCCCGCACGGCCGACGTCACCAGCGCGAGCCTGTACAACTACTTCCCGAACAAGTCCGAGTTGATCAAGGCCGCCGTCGCCGCAAGGACCGAGGTCGCGTTGCCCCGGCTGCGCGAGGCGGCCGGGAGCCCCGGCGACGTCGTCGACCGGATCGAAGCGGTGCTCGACGAATCGGGCCGGTTGATGCGCGAGTACCCCGACCTGGCGGCCTTCGAGTGGGCGATCCGCGCCGAGGGCGCCGTCGACCCCGGGGCGCACGGCGCCGGCTTCCAGGCGTTCCGCGAGATCATCGAGGGCATCGTCGGACGAGCCGCCAGATCGGGTCCGGTCGAAGCGATCTATTCGTTGATCTACGGGCTGACCGAGCTGGCGGCCACGCTGCCGCCCGAGGACTACCACGCGGCGCTGGGCGCGGCCAAGCGGCTGGTCAGGGGAACGCTTTTCGAGCCGCGAGC
Organism: Mycobacterium sp. E2327; assembly: GCF_001672675.1. Lineage (NCBI taxonomy): Bacteria > Bacillati > Actinomycetota > Actinomycetes > Mycobacteriales > Mycobacteriaceae > Mycobacterium > Mycobacterium sp. E2327. The sequence continues at coordinate 49 of NZ_LZKE01000208.1, read as the reverse complement.
GAGTCGCCGAGCGTCCACAGCGCAACGCCGATCAAAACGAGATCCTTGA
>NZ_LZKE01000207.1:0-38801 GCF_001672675.1 Mycobacterium sp. E2327 | reverse complement strand
GCGCGCCGCGGCCTTCGGGACGCAGGTCGACCGCAAGGACTGGAGCCTGGTCGGCCCGATGCACATCGCCGAGACGGACGAGCAGGCCCGCGCCGACGTGAAATTCGGCATCGAGTCGTGGTTCAACTACTTCCAGAAGATCGCGGCCTTCCCGCAGATGACCATGCCGGGGGAGCAGCTTGACGAGATGATCGACATCATCAACGAGAGCGGGGCCGGGGTGATCGGCACGCCCGAGCGGGCGCGGGCCCAGGTGCAGCGGCTCTGGGACCAATCCGGCGGGTTCGGCTGCTTCCTGCAGATGGGCCACGAATGGGCCAATCCCGCCGCCACCAAGCGATCCGCCGAACTGTTCGCCGCCGAGGTGATCCCGCACTTCCAGGGTCAGGCGCAGCCGACGCTGGACGCCGCCGCGCGCGCCGGGCAGGTTCGCGAGGGCCTCGCGCAGTCTCAACTACAGGCCGTCGAGCATATGACCAAGAAGTACGAAAGCGAGAAAGGCGGCTAAGGGTTTTCCGTCGTCACCGGGTTGGGGGTTGCCGGGTTCGTTACACCCGGAAGTTGCCCCGGCCAGGGCGGCAGCCCGGTGTTGGGTTCGGACGTCGGCGCCACTTCCACCGGAACGCATTTTTTCGGGTGCAGCGCGTTTTTCCATGCGCCGGGCGGGTTCGGCGGGGCCGACAGCGAGCCGTCCGGACAGCGGAACGAACACGAACCCTCTAGGACGCCCAGCGGGGTAATCACCGAGGCGCTGAACAGGAAGATGTTGACGCCGCCCACGCCCTGCACGGCACCACCGCCGTACTCGCAGTGCCAGTGACTACCGTTCTCCTCCACTGGGAAGTCGCACCAGTAGTGATAGGCCCCCATTTCCATGCCCGATCCGCCCACACCGGGGTAGTCGCACAATCCGGGACCGGGCACGTTTCCGCCGATATCCGCTTGCGCCATGGGAACGCTCAGAACGAGCCACGCGGCGGCCGCTATTCCGAAAATAACGAATCGTTTCATTCGTTCACCTCTTCGAAGCAACCGAAGCGCATCGGCGCATCGTGGGCAATCACCCGGTCGGGCAAACGAACCACGACGCCCTTAGTATTTGGCCTCGGCTGTCTCGTTTAAACCTTTTCGGTGCCCAACAGATCTCATATGCGAGCGACAGCCCTTTCTCAGCGCACGGCTAATGACGGGGCGGATACATAAACGATGACAACCACACCCCCCGATCGGCGCCGGCGGCTGCGAATGGTGCGGCTGCTTTTGGCCGGGGCCGCGACCCTGGCGATGCTCGCGCTGTTCGATGCCGCGCCCCCCGACACCTCACACGCCGCGATCGCACCCGTGCGCCTGACCGACGTGGCCCTGTCGGCTCCCGCCGCCGGCCCCGTCGGGGGCTTCGCCGCCGACGATGACGATTGGGCCCAGCAGCAGGCCCAGCTGCAGCAACAGCAGCAGGCCCAGCTGCAGGACCAGCTTGCGCAGCAGCAGATGCAACAGTCGATGCAGCAGGCCGAGCAACAAAACGAAGCGGCCCAGCAGCAGTTCTTACAGGACATGCAGCAGGCGCAGACGACCGAGCAACAGGCCAACGACCCCTGAGATGCGGGCGTTACGCGCCCCGAAAGGCCTTGCGCACCAAGGTAATCGCTACGATCCGCCGGATGATTCGCGTTCGGCCGCCTTCACCAGCCGGCCCGAAAAAAACCGCACGGCGCCGCCGAGCGCCGCCCGCATCACCGGTCCCGTCCCGGGGACTCCCTCGACGAACGCGCCGGTCCAGCGAATGTCGGTGCCGCCCGCCGGATTCGGCGTGAACACCACCTCGCCCGAGTAGTCCTTGGCGGGGCTCGGCGGTCCGACCAGCTTGTAGGCGTGGCGGTGATCCTGCTCGTAGGCGACGGTTTCCTCCTGCACGAGCAAGGGCCACATGCCCACCTTGCGAATCGCTCCGATGCCGCCCGGCGCCGGATCGCCCTGGCGCGCCCAACTCGACTGAAGGACGACCGGCTTGGCCCACTTCGACCAGTTGGCGCCGTCGACCACCAGCCGGAACAATGTGGCCGCAGGCGCGCTGCTGGTCCGGTTGATCTCGAACGAGAACTTACGACCCGACATCCCGACTCCCTGAAGATCGCTGAGTGACCCGGATGGCACTGCCGCGTACCCTACCTCCGCCACCTCGAACACCACCTCGAAGCGTCGTTTCTCTGCGGGGCCTCGCGCCGAGCGCGATCATTCACGGTATGGCTCGGCGGTTCGCGTGTCTCGCGGTCTTGCTGTTGGTCGGCGCTTGCGGCGGCGCCCGCGGCCCCGGGCCCAGCACCACCTCGTCGGCGACCGATCACGCCGACGCGGCCGCTCGCAGCCAGACCGTGCTGGACGACGCGATCAAGGCCGGCGCGCCGGGATGCTCGGCCGCGGTCGGCCTCAAGGGACAGGTGGTGTGGACGGGCGTTCGCGGTGTCGCCGACATGTCGAGCGGCAAGGCCATCACCGCGCAGACGGTGTTCGACATCGCCTCGGTATCCAAGCAGTTCACCGCCACCGGGCTGCTCCTGCTCGTCGCCGAAGGCAAGCTGGCCCTCAACGACCCGTTGTCCCGCTACCTGCCGGAGCTGCCGACGTGGGCGGCCACCGTCACCCCGGCGCAGCTGATGCACCAGACCAGCGGAATCCCCGAGTACGTCGGGCTTCTCGAGGCACAGGGATATCAGATCGCCGACCGCACCACCGAGGACCAGGCCCTGCAGGCCCTGGCCGGCGTGCCCAAGCCGGAATTTCAGCCCGGCTCCCAATTCGAGTACTCCAACTCCAATTACCTGCTGCTCGGCGAGATCGTCCGCCGAGTCGCGCGGCAACCGCTGCCGCAGTTTCTCACCGAACGAATCTTCCGTCCGCTCGGGCTGGCCATGGTTCTGGACCCCACCGGCCCGATTCCCGACAAAGCCGTTCCATACGAGAACAGCAGCAGCGGTTACCGGCCGACCCAATCTGGTTGGGAGCAGGTCGGTGACGGCGGAATCCAAACGACGCCAAGCCAATTGGTCGAGTGGGCCGACAATTACCGAACCGGCCGGGTGGGCGGCCCCGCGCTCCTCGATGCGCAACTGGCCGGCGCGGTGCCGACCGAACCGGGTGGCGCCGATCGGTACGGGGCCGGCATCTATTTGATGGCCAACGGCACGCTCGATCACGACGGCGCATGGGGCGGGTTCGTCACGGCATTCCGCGTGAGCAAGGACCGAAACACGTCCCTGGCCATCACGTGCAACACCGACAAGCAGGACCCCGAAACCCTCGCCGACTCGTTGGCCAAACTGTGGATGTAGCTGCCGGTCAGCGCTTTTCGGTGAGTCCGGTGACCGTGCGGCCGTCGTCGAGTTCGACCGTTGTCAGCGTCGCGGGCGCGGGAAGGTCCGCCAGCAGCCGCCCCAGCCCGGCTTCCGAGACCCGGTACAGCTCGCCCCGCGACGGCGCCCCCGGTCCGGGCTTGACCCAACCGCCGTGGCGGGCGCCCAGGAGTTCGAGTCGCCGGCGCAGGGATTCAAACCCGAATAGCGCTACCTCGCGGCCACTTTCGACCAGCGGCGTGGGTGGCGCTCCGCTGAGGCGGGCGGCGATGTCGATGGCGATTTGGTCATGGAACGCGGGCACCACGATCATCACGCCGAACGGTCCACCGCCGGCCGTCGCCACACCGGGAACGGCGACCGCGGCCATGTCGAGCAGGTTGCAGAAATTGGTGTAGGTGCCCATGCGCCGGTTGATCGTGAACGGATCGGCTGCGACATCGGCCAACGCGGGGTGTTCGGTCGTCGTCGGGAGCAGCAGCGCATCGAACCCGCCGAGGAGGTCCGCGGCGGCGACCCGCGCGCGGGCCAGCGCGTCGGAGTCCGCGGCGAATGCGGCGCCGGTGATTTCGCGTCCCGCGGTGATGATCGCCGCGACCTGCGGGTCCGCGCCCGCGGGCGCGGTGTCGAGGAATTCGCCGACCGCGGCGTATCTTTCGGCGACAAACGCGCCGTCATACAGCAGCAGGGCCGCCTCCAGCAGAACCGAGACGTCGACCGGTTCGAGGCTCAGCCCCGCGTCGGAGGCGCGAACCACGCTGCGCTCGAACGCGTCTCGGTACCCGTCGCTGAGCGCGGTGAGGTTCGCGGGCGCCGGGACGGCCACCCGCGGTACGCCGGGTGCGGCCAGGCGGACGTCGGCCGGCCAGGTGCGGCTGCGGGCGTCGCGGGAGTCGGGTCCGGCCATCACTCTCGCCGCGGCCGCCGCCAGGGCGAGGTCCGCCGCGAGCACCGAGACGGCGTCGAAGCTCGGGCAGGCCGGAACGACCCCGTGGGTGGGGACGATGCCGAGCGTGGGTTTGATGCCGACGATCCCGTTGAGCGCGGCCGGGACCCGGACCGAACCCGCGGTGTCGGTGCCGATGCCGATGTCGGCGATGCCCAGCGCGACCGCTACGGCGGACCCGGAACTGGAGCCGCCGGCGACCAGGTGAGGATGACGCGAATTGCGCACGGTGCCATAGGGACTGCGGGTGCCGACCAACCCGGTGCCGAATTGGTCGAGGTTCGTCTTGCCGAGCACGACGGCCCCGGCGTCGCGGAGCCGCTCCACCGCGGCCGCCGTGCTCGCGGGCCGGTAGGCGAATTCGGGGCAACCGGCGGTGGTCGGCAGGCCCGCCACGTCGATGTTGTCCTTGACGGCGACCACCCGCCCCGCCAGCGGAAGGCTCTCTCCCGCGGCGAGCCGCCCTTCGACCGCGTCGGCGTCGGCCAGCACGTCGTCCGGTGCGCGCAGCGTGATCCAGATTTCCGGCCGGTCGACTTCGGCGATGCGCCGATACGCGGCGTCGACGCGCGCTGTGGGAGAGGCCTGCATCGAGGCGGGCGCGTCAGATGACATACGGGGCAATGAGGACCATGGCGCTGGCGACCGCGAAACCGACCAGGAAGGCGATCACCGTAAAACCCATCACCTGGCGAACATTGAGCTTCGCGATGGCGAGCACCGGCAGCAGCCAGAACGGCTGAATCATGTTCGCCACCCCCTCACCGACCGCGACCGACATCGAGGTCAGCCCGAGGTAGGCCGGCGAGTGCTGGCCGATGGCCAGCGCCGAGTCGACGGCGATGGGTCCCTGCACCGCCCAGTGGCCGCCGCCGGACGGCACGAACAACGAGATGATGACCGACCCGACGAACGTCAGGAACGGCAGGGTGTACTGGTCGGCGCCCCGCACCAGCGCCTCGGCCAGCACCGTCTGCAGCGCCTTGCCCGACCCGGTGGGCAGATAACCCAACAGCCCGACGATCCCGCCGTACAGCGGATACTGCAGCAGCAGCGGGCCGGACACCTTCGCCGCGCCCGAAAACGCCCGGATGAAGCGAATCGGCGTCCGGTGCAGCAGGGCGCTGGTGATGGTGAACAGCATGATCATCGACGAGATGTTCAGCGCGAAGCCGCTCAGCACGAAGTACGTGATGCCCGCGACGAACACGATGACGTTGAGGATCCACAGGTTTTCCAACCACTCGGCAAACGTCCGCTTGCCGTCGGGTGCGGGTGGCTCCGGCTCCTCGTCGAAGACCGCCGGATCGGGCTCGAGACCGTCTCGGGGCGCCATGCGCCAGATCGCGACGGCGAGCAGGGCGACCATGGTGATCACGGCGATCATGTTGTAGGGCTGAAAAACCGTCAGCGTCAACGGCACCGTGATCCCGGCGATCTTGTGGATCACGTTGATCGGGCTGGTCGTGTCGGTGTTGGCAAGCGCGATCGATGACGACAGGCCCTGCGTCCACACGATGTAGCCCATGAACCCGGTCGCGATCAGGTAGCCGAAATGCGCGCCCCGCAGGCGTTTTGCGACCTGGCGCGCCACCAGGGCGCCCGCCACCAAACCGAGTCCCCAGTTCAGCAGGGAGAAGACGGTGCTGACCCCGAAACACAGCAGCGCCCCTTGGACCTGATTCTTCGGCTTGCTCGCGAGCCGGATGATGGCGCGCTTGAGGGCGGGCGCCTCGGCCAGCGTGTAACCCGTCACCAGCACGAGCACCATCTGGAACGCGAAGGTGAAGATGTTCTGCGGTCCCCACACCCCGCCGTACCACGCCTTGAGGATGCCGGAGGCCGACGCACCTCGGACGAGCAGCGCCACCAGCGCCACGACGATGAGCGTCAGGATGACCGCGAACAGGTAGGGGTCGGGCATGACGCGCTCGACGTAGCGGACGCACACCTCGGTCAGCCGCTGGATCAACCCGCGTCGTTCCGGTGCCCGACGCTCTGTTGTGGTCATCTGTCGCCCCTATCTTCCCGTTCCCGAAATCCCCGCCCAAGGCAACCCCAATTTTGTTGCGGCCGGGTGAATTAAGCGGCACCCGACCGCGATGACAACCGAGGTTGCCAGTAGTCGCCGGCCCCCGCGCGGCACACGCGGAAATTGGCATCCGACTTTGCGATGAGTTTCGGTGACGGAACCTGTCTATACCTGTAGTTGCATCGACATCGCCCCCGCACCCCCCGTGCGGGGGCTTTTCGCTGGAGAGGGGCTTGTCATGGCTTTGGCAGAGGACACACTCGCGGACAAAACGGTCTTGGTCACCGGCGCCAACCGCGGCATCGGTCGGGCTTTCGTGCAGGAAGCCCTGCGCCGGGGGGCCGACCGGGTGTACGCGGGCACACGAGACGGTTCCTCGTTTCCCGACGAGCGGGTGGTCCCCGTCGCGCTCGACGTGACCGACGCGGCACAGATCCGCGCGGCCGCCGCCGCGGCGGAATCGCTTGACGTGCTGATCAACAACGCCGGCATCGCGCTCTACGACGACCTGAGCGATCCCGCGCTGCTCGAACGGCACCTGGCCGTGAACCTGTTCGGCACCCATGCGGTGACGCGGGCGTTCCTGCCGGCGCTGATTCGTTCCGGGGGAGCGGTGATCAACAACCTGTCGGTCAACGCGTTGGCGCCGCTGCCGATCATTCCGGCGTACTCGATCTCCAAGGCCGCCGCGCTGAACCTCACCCAGTCGCTGCGTGCCGTCCTGGCGCCCCAGGGCGTGCGGGTCTTCGCGGTTTTCACCGGCCCCGTCGACACCGATATGAGCCGCGAACTCGACATCCCGAAAGCCACCCCGCGGTCGGTGGCGGCGGCCGTCTTCGACGCGCTGCAGCGCGGCGAACAGGACATCTTCCCCGACCCGGTCTCCCAGTCCATCGCCGCGGGCTGGGACAGCACCCCGGCCAAGGAGCTGGAGCGTCAATACGCCCAGCTGCTTGCGACGGCAACGCCCGCATAACACCATCACCAGGAGGACGAGATGAACAACCTATCCGGCCAGACCGCACTCATCGTGGGCGCCAGCCGGGGCCTGGGCCGCGGCATCGCAACGGCCGCGGCCGAAGCCGGCGCCTCGGTGATCGCCGTGTCCCGCACCGCGACGATGTTTCCCCAGCCGACCGACGGCGCCGGCAGCATCGAAGCGGTGGTCGCCGACGCGGCCGAACCATCGGTGCCGGGCACCCTGCTGGATCGGTACGACCCGCAGGTTTTGGTGTTGGTGGCCGGGGCGAGCCCGCTGCCTCGCCCGCTGCAACACCACACCTGGGAGACGTTCTCGGCCAACTGGAACACCGACGTGCGCATCGCCTTCCACTGGCTGCGCGAGGCCCTGCTCAAGCCGCTGCGCCCCGGCAGCCGGGTGGTGGTTTTCAGCAGCGGTGCCGCCCTGGCGGGATCCCCGCTCAGCGGCGGGTACGCCGGCGCCAAGGCCACCCAGCGTTTCATCACGGGCTACGCCCAGGACGAGGCGAACCGCGCCGAACTCGGCATCAGCTTCACCGCCCTGATGCCCCGCATCACCCCGCTGACCGAACTCGGCCGCCCCGCCGTGCGGGCATACGCGGCCCGCGAGGGCCGATCCGAGGAGGAATACGTCAAGCAGCTCGGCGAACTGGTCAACCCCCAGGTGGCCGGCGCGGCCGTCGTCGAGCTGGCGCAGGCCGACACGGACGCCGTCGCCGCGGGCTACCTACTGACCGGCGCCGGCCTGCAGAAGATTGCCTGAAAGACCTTCCCCCACAACCGAAAGGCTGGAGATGAACATGCAAACGCCCCCGATCGTGTCGGCGCAGGAATGGGAGGCCGCGCGCCAGCGGCTGCTCGTCAAGGAGAAGGAGCTAGTCCGGGCCCGCGACGCGCTGGCGGCCCAGCGCCGCCGGATGCCGTGGCTCGAGGTGGACAAGCCCTACCAGTTCGACGGGCCCGACGGCACGGTGAGCCTGCTGGACCTGTTCGGCGGCCGGCGTCAGCTGGTCGTCTACCGGGCGTTCTTGGAGCCGGGGGTGGACGGCTGGCCCGACCACGCCTGCCGCGGCTGCTCCATGATCGCCGATCACATCGGCAACCTGGCGCATCTCAACGCCCGCAGCACCACCCTGGTGTTCGCCTCCCGCGCCGGCCAGGCCGACATCGAGCGGGTGAAGGACCGGATGGGGTGGCGGATGCCGTGGTACACCATCACCGACGACTTCGACCGCGACTTCGGGGTCGACGAGTGGCACGGCACCAACGCGTTCATCCGCGACGGCGAACGGGTGTTCCGCACCTACTTCATCAACAACCGCGGCGACGAGGCGCTGGGTACCACCTGGAGCTACCTGGACATGACCGCCCTTGGGCGCCAAGAGGATTGGGAGGACTCCCCGGAAGGCTACCCGCAGGGTCCCGCATATGCGTGGTGGAACTGGCACGACGCGTACGGCGATCAGCCGGCGCAATGGTGGGAGGACCCGGCGCCGGGCGAGCGGAATCCCAACGATCCCCGGCCGTCGCGCAGCGGGTCGTGAAAGGCTTTGGGCCATGTCGGACGTCAGCGTCGACGATTTCGCCCAAGTCGCCGAGCGGTACCGATCCGAGTTGCGGGCGTACTGCTATCGCATGCTCGGATCCGTCGACGAATGCGAGGATCTGGTTCAGGACACCTACCTTCGCGCGTGGCAGGCCTACGAGAAGTTCGAGGGCCGCTCGTCGGTGCGGCTGTGGCTGTACAAGATTGCGACGAACACCTACCTGAACGCGTTGCAAACGCGCAAGCGGCGTCCGCTGCCCTCCGGGCTGAGCGCCCCGGCCGACAGCCCGACGGCCGCGCTGGCCCCGGCGCAATCCGAGATCCCGTGGTTGCAACCCGCCCCCGACAGCCTGCTGTACGGCGCCACCGACGATCCCGCGGTGGTGGTGGCGGTGCGCAGCAGCGTCCGCTTGGCGTTCGTCGCTGCGCTGCAACACTTGTCGTCGTTGCAGCGCGCGGTCCTGGTGTTGCGCGACGTGTTGGGTTGGCAGGCCGGCGAAGTCGCCGAGATATTGGAGACCTCCACGCCGGCGGTGAACAGCGCGTTGCAACGCGCCCGGGCGCGACTGGCCGAGGCCGGCCCGACGCTCGACGAGCTTGGTGAGCCCGCCGAACCGGAACTGCGCGGCATCCTCGACCGCTACATGGCCGCCTTCGAACACGCCGACGTCGACCAACTGGCGGAGCTGCTGCGCGCGGACGTCGAGCTCGAAATGCCGCCCATCCCAACGTGGTTCACGGGGCAGGAAGCGGTGCGCGGATTCATTGCCCGGGTGGTGCTGCATACGCCGGACCAATGGCGGCTGGCCCACACCCGCGCCAACGGCGCCCCGGCGTTCGCCATGTACCGGCGGGCGGCGGACGGTTCCTTCCGGGCTCACGGCCTGGACGTGCTGTCGCTGGCCGGCGGCCGCATCTCCCGCATCGTCGCCTTCAACGACGCCACGCTGGTCGCCAAGTTCGGGTTGCCCGAGACGTTCCCGGGCTGAGGGCCCGGACCGTGTCCGACACCGACGAACTCCGCGTTCTGGCCGAGGCGACCCGGTACCTGTTGGGCAACCTCCTTTTGGTTCGCGAGGCCGACCTCTCGGCGCCGACGCCCTGCACGGACTGGGACCTGCGCCGGCTGCTGGGTCATGTGCGCAGCTCGCTGACGGATGTCGCCGACGTGCTGACGGCGCGCGACCCAGCCTCCGGGCGGGCGGCGGCCGATGGCGATCCCACCGATCCCGTCGCCGCGTTGCGGGTCGCCATCGTCGACTTGCTCCTCGTGTCGAACTCGGCACCCACCACGGGCCGGTCGTGCGAAATCTATGGCCGCTCGCTCCCCGCCAAAACCGTTGTCCACGTTGGGGCGATCGAGATGGTGTTGCACGCGTGGGACATCGCCCAGGCGTGCCGAACCGATCGCCCCATTCCGTCGGATGTCGCCTCGGCGCTGTTGTGCGTTTCGCCACCCCTGGCCGAGGCCGGACTGGCCGGCGGGGTGTTCGCCGCGCCGCTGACGTCGCCCGCGGCCGCCACCCCAAGCGACCAGCTACTCGCCCTGTTCGGCCGTCGAGCGAGCCGCCGATAAGCGCGGGTGAGGTTCGCCCGGCTGCGGCGCGGGCGCCCGCCGCGGGCCGACCCGGCAGCCCGGGGCCGCCCCGCCGGGCCCCTAGACTGCGCTCATGGATTGCGGTACCCGCCACGACGCCGCGGCTCCAAAAGGCCTGCTGCTGATCGAGGACTGCCTGGACGCCGACGGCGGCGTCGCGTTGCCGCCGGGCACCACCCTGATCTCTCTCATCGATCGCAACATCGCCAATGTCGGTGACGCCGTGGCGTATCGCTACCTGGACTACGCCCGCTCCGAGGGCCAGGTCTCGGAGGTGACCTGGACCCAACTGGGAGTCCGGCTGCGGGCCATCGCCGCGGAGGTGCAAGAGTTCGCCGCGGAGGGCGACCGGGTGGCGGTCCTGGCGCCGCAGGGCATCGACTACGTCGCCGGCTTCTACGCCGCGATCAAAGCGGGCGCCATCGCGGTCCCGCTGTTCGCACCCGAGCTGCCGGGTCACGCCGAACGGCTGCAGACCGCGCTTCGCGACTCCGAACCCGCCGCGGTCCTCACGACGGCGGCGGCCAAAGAGGCGGTCGAGCGCTTTCTGGAAAGCCTGCCGGACCTGCGCACGCCGGAGCTGATCGTCATCGATGCGGTCCCCGACTCGGCGGCGGAGCTGTTCGTCCCCGTCGCGCTGGACATCGACCGCGTGTCGCATCTGCAGTACACCTCGGGCGCGACGCGGCCGCCGGTCGGCGTGGAGATCACCCACCGCGCGGTCGGCACCAACCTGGTGCAGATGATCCTCTCGATCGACCTGCTGGACCGAAACACCCACGGCGTCAGCTGGTTACCGCTCTACCACGACATGGGCCTGTCGATGATCGGCTTTCCCGCCGTGTACGGCGGGCACTCGACCCTGATGGCGCCCACCGCCTTTGTCCGCAGGCCGCTGCGCTGGATCCATGCGCTGTCCGCCGGGTCGAAGCAGGGCCGGGTGGTGACCGCCGCGCCGAACTTCGCCTACGAGTGGACCGCGCAGCGGGGCCTGCCCGCGCCCGGTGACGACGTCGACCTGCGCAACGTGGTGATGATCATCGGTTCCGAACCGGTCAGCATCGATGCGATCCGCACGTTCAACAAGGCCTTCGCCCCGTATGGGTTGCCGCGCACCGCCTTCAAGCCCTCCTATGGCATCGCGGAGGCGACCCTGCTCATCGCCACCATCGACGCCGCCGCCGAGGCATCCGTCGTGTATCTCGACCGCGAGCAACTGAGCGCCGGTCACGCGGTGCGCGTCGACGCGGACGCGCCCAACGCCGTGGCGCAGGTGTCCTGCGGCCGGGTCGCCCGCAGCCTGTGGGCAGTGATCGTCGACCCCGACAGCGGATCCGAGCTGCCCGACGGTGAGGTCGGCGAGGTCTGGCTGCAGGGCGATAACGTCGGTCGCGGCTACTGGGGCCTGCCCGAGGAAACCCAGCTCGCCTTCGGCGCCAAGCTGCAGTCGCGCTTGGCCGAGGGCAGCCACGCCGAGGGCGCGGCGGCCGGGCGAACCTGGCTGCGGACCGGTGATCTGGCCGTCTACCTCGACGGCGAGATCTACGTGACGGGGCGCATCGCGGACCTGATCACTATCGCGGGGCGCAACCACTACCCGCAAGACATCGAGGCCACCGCCGCGGAAGCCTCGCCGATGGTGCGCCGCGGATACGTCGCCGCGTTCGCCGTCCCCGCGAACGGCGAAGAACGCCTCGTCGTGATCGCCGAACGCGCCGCCGGCACCAGCCGCGCCGATCCGCAACCGGCCATCGAGGCCATCGAGGACGCGGTCTCGCGCCGGCACGGTGTGGCGGTCGCCGATGTGCGCTTCCTGCCGGCCGGCGCCATCCCGCGCACCACCAGCGGGAAACTGGCCCGTCGGGCCTGCCGCGCCGAATATCTCAGCGGCACATTGGGCGTGCGTTAGATGGCATCCTGGCGGTGTGGGTTTGCTGATCCGCCTGGCGGAGCTGTTGATCGTGATCCTGCCGCTGACGGGCATGGTCATCGCCGCGGTGCGGGCGTTCGGCGCCAATAGGCGCCGCACCGAACAGCGCCCCCAACTCGATCGACCGGCCGAGACCGCGGGCCCGCCGACCGACCGCAGTGTGAATGGTCAAGCGGCGCAATGGCGTTCGCTGCGCCGCGTCATCGAGGAGCACGGCCGCACCGACGCCCGATGGCTGGAGTACGAACTCGACGTCGCCAAGCTTCTCGACTTCCCTTTGATGACCGACATGCGGGATCCGCTCACGGTCGCCTTCCACAAAGCCAAGCTGCGGGCGGACTTCCTGCGCCCCGTCAAGGCCGAAGACCTCCTCGACGACCGGGAGGCGGCGGCGCAGTACCAATCGGCGGTCGAGGACTACGTGACCGCGTTCAACGTCGCCGAGGCCGAGGCGATGCGCAAACGCCGCGGCGACTTCTCCCGGGAGGCCCAACAGCGGATCGCGCGCGCCCAGAGCCTGTTGCGGGTGGCGTCGGACCCCGCCGCCGCGCCGCAGGAACGCCAGCAGGCCTTCGACCGGGCCCGCAAAGAACTCGACGGCCTCCTGGTGTTGCCGTCCACGACCCAGGCCAGCATCGAGCGCGGGATCTCCGGTCAGTTGGAGGGATAGGCCGCAAACGCGGCCCGTGCAACGATGTGCGGATGGCCGCCATACCCGACCTGCCGGACGCGCAATCAGGCCTCGCGGGTTTCCCCGTCACCGCGCCGCCGCTTCCCGGCCCGGTCACGTTCGAGCAGCGCTGGGACGACCTGACCTTCCTCCATTGGCCGGTTCGGCCCGAGAGCGTCGAACGCTTCTACCCACCCGGCACCCGGCCGGACGTGTTCGCCGACGGGATGACCTACGTCGGGCTGATCCCGTTCATGTTGACCAGCACCAAGGTCGGCACCGCGTTCCCGGTGCCGTATTTCGGCGGCTTCGCGGAGACCAACGTCCGGCTGTATTCGATCGACGACGCCGGCCGGCACGGCGTTTTGTTCCGCTCGCTGGAAACGTCCCGGCTGGCCATCGTGCCGCTGATCCGGATGGCCCTCGGCGTGCCCTACGTCTGGTCGCGGATGCGGGTGACGCGCCGTGGTGAGCACATCGCGTACGACAGCGTGCGCCGCTGGCCGCGGCGGGGCCTGCGCAGCCGGCTGACGATCGTCGTCGGGGACGCGGCCGAGCCGACACCGATCGAGATCTGGCTTACCGCCCGCTGGGGGGCGCACACCCGCAAGGCCGGCCGGACCTGGTGGGTGCCAAACGAGCACGAACAGTGGCCGTTTCGCAGCGCGGAGATCGTCGAGCTCAGCGACGACCTGCTCGGCGCCAGCGCGGTGCGCCCCGCCGGCGAGCGCCTGCGCCCACTCTTTTCGCCCGGTGTGCGGACCCGGTTCGGTCGCCCGGTCGTCGTCGGCTGACCCCGCGGTCAGGGGTAGGTCAGGGGTAGGTCAGGGGCAGGCGTAGCCGCCGTCGATCACGACGTCCGAACCGGTCATGTAGCTGGACGCCGCGCTGGCCAGGTACAGGTAGAGGCCGGTGAGTTCGTCGGGCCGGCCCAGGCGGCCCATCGGGATCTTCGGTTCCCACTGAGCGTGGTAGTGCGCGAGCGGTTCGACAAGCTCGGTGAGGATGTAGCCCGGGCTGACGCTGTTGACCCGGATGTTGTGCGGCGCGAACTCGACGGCCATGGCCTTGGTCAGGTGAATGACCGCGGCCTTGGAGGCGCAGTAGTGGCCGACGTGCTGCGGGATGTTGATGATGTGGCCCGACATCGACGCGGTGGTGATGATGGACCCGCCCCGCCCTTGCCGCACCATCGCCCGGGCTGACGCCTGGGCGGTGAGGAAGACGCCGGTCACGTTGGTGTCCTGGATGCGCCGAAATTCTTCCAGCGGCATCTGAAGCATCGGGATGTCGGTGACGATTCCGGCGTTGCAGACCGCAATGTCGAGGCCACCCAACTCCGCGGTCGCCCGGTCCAGCATGGCGTCGACCTGCTCGGGTTGCGTCACGTCGCAACCGATCGGCACGACGCGGCCGCCCACCGCGGTGAGCTCTGCCGCGACCTCGTCCAAGACGTCGGAATGCCTTGCCGCGATGGCCACTTCGGCGCCGGCCTGAACGTAGGCCAACGCCACCTCCTTGCCGATGCCGCTGGACCCCCCGGTCACCAGAGCCCTCTTGCCGCGCAAGTCAAACAGGTCCAGCACACTCATCGCACATCCCCATTCAAAGCGTCGCCTTCAACAAGAACCCGTTCTAGTGTGTCCGACATGGGCAAATTCACCAGGGCAGAAATCGAGCGAGCCGTCGAAAACTACACGAAAGTCGCCGAGGGGTGCAGCGCCTCGGGCGACTGGCGACCTTTCGCCGATCTCTTCACCGAGGACGTCGTGTACACCGAGCATCACTACGGCGTCTTTCACGGCCGGGAGGCGGTGCGCGACTGGATCGTCGCGGTGATGGCCCCCTTCCCGCACATGCGCTTTCCCAGCGACTGGGTCGCCTACGACGACGAGAACGACGCCGTGGTGCTCATGATCAGGAACCTGCTCGACCACCCGACCGACCCGAACGGCGAGCCGTTCTGGTTCCCCAACTGGACGCGGCTCGTCTACGCCGGCGACGGCCTGTTCTCCAGCGAAGAAGACATCTACAACCCGAACCGGGACGCCCCCGGCGTGGTGGGGGCGTGGCTGCAGGCCGGCGGTCAGCTGGCCTCCACGGAGTTCCTGCAGCCCAACGCCTAGCGCCGAGCGGCGCTCACCACTACCCATAACAATTGCAGTGTGCAATAATTGCAGTTGTCTACTGTAGTGCGCGCGGAGGCGGCCAATCATGAAGATCGTCAGGAACATTCAGCCACCGGCGGGACTCACCCGGTTCCTTTTCCGCGTCCCGATCCACCTTTACCGGCTCGGGCTCGGATGGGTGTTCGACGGCCGCCTGCTGCTGCTCAACCACACCGGCCGAGTCTCCGGCAAGCCCCGCCAGACCGTCCTCGAGGTCGCCGAGCGCGACGGCGACACCTATGTCGTCGCCTCGGGGTGGGGCCCCGGCGCCGCGTGGTACCGCAACATCCTGCGCAACCCCGACGTCAGCATCCAGGTGGGGACGCGAACGATACCCGTCACCGCCACACCGCTCGACAAGGATGAAGGGGCGCAAGTCTTCCTCCGGTATGCGTCGCGGCACCGCGCGGCGGCCAAGTTCGTGCTGCCGCGTGTGCTGGGATTCTCCGTCGACGGGTCGGACGCCGACTTCCGCGCCGTCGGCGAAAACCTGCCCTTCGTTCGGTTCGTCCCGCGGGCAGGCGCGTCCTAGGCGGACGGGACCGAAGCGGCGGGCGAGACCCGCTTCCGCCGCCGCGATCGCACCGCGGACAGCGCCTGCTCCCACGCCAGCATCGTGGTGGCCTTCAGGTTGGCCGGCTTGGCGCTGTCCTTCGACAGCAGCGCCGTGGCGGCGGCCTTGGTGGTCGCCGACGCCTTCGACATGTGACCGGAGTCGAACGGGGGCTGCGGGTCGTATTCGATCGCGAGCTGGATGGCCTTCGCACGGCCTTCGCCGGCGATCTGGCCGGCCAGCCAGAAGGCGAGGTCAAGTCCGGCGGACACGCCGGCGCTGGTGACGACGTCGCCCTCGTGCACCACCCGCTCGTCGGCCACGGGGACGGCGCCGAATCCCTTCAGCAACGGAATGGCCAGCCAGTGCGACGTCGCGCGCCGGCCCTCGAGCAGGCCCGCGGCGGCAAGGATCACCGAACCCGAACACACCGACGTCGTCCAGCTCGCGGTCCGGTGCGCCCGGCGCAGCCACTCCAGCAGCGCCTCGTCGCGCGCGTGCACCGGGGTCGACGGGCCGCCCGGCACCAAAATCACGTCGGGGGAAGGGGTTTCGGCCAGCGAGTGGGTGGCGCCGATGACCAGCACACCGGAGTCGGAGGTGATCGGCCCGGATTCGTGCCACACGAACCGCACCTCAGCGTCGGGCAGGTTGCGCAGTACCTCGTAGGGGCCGATCATGTCGAGCGCGGTGAATCCGGGGTAGGCGACGAATGCGATCTGGGTCATCGGTATTTCCTTTCGATTTAGGCGAAAGCCTTGCGGTACTGGTCCGGTGAGATGCCGACGCGCCGAATGAAGTTGCGCCGCATGGTTTCCGCGGTGCCGAAGCCGCACCGGGTGGCGATGGCGACGACGGTGTCGTCGGTCTCCTCCAACTGGCGGCGCGCGGCCTCGGTGCGAATGCGCTCGACGTACTGGCCGGGCGCCTCGCCAACCTCCTCGGTGAACACCCGGGTGAAGTGGCGCGGGCTCATCGCCGCGCGACGGGCCAGCTCGCCGATGCTGTGCTGACCGCCCGGTTCGGCCTCGATGGCCTCCTGCACCTGACGCACCGAGGTGCGCTTGGCCCGCGGCATCCATACCGGCGCCGCGAATTGCGTCTGCCCGCCGGGGCGGCGCAGGTACAGGACGAGCCAGCGGGCGACCGTCTGGGCTACCTCGGTCCCGTGGTCGTCCTCGACCAGGGAGAGCGCGAGGTCGATGCCGGCAGTGACGCCCGCCGCCGTCCACACCGTGTCCGAGCTGCGGACGAAGATCGGGTCGGGATCGACGTCGACGGCGGGGAACTCGCGGGCCAACCGGCCGGCGAACGCCCAGTGCGTGGTGGCGCGCCGGCCGTCCAGCAGCCCCGCTTCGGCGGCGAGGAACGCGCCGGTGCAGACGGTGACGACGCGGCGGGCGCTTCCGGTGACTCGTTTGATCCAGCCCACCAGCTCGGGCTCGGATCGGGCCGCGTCGACCCCGCCGCCGCCGGGCAGCACCACCGTGTCGATCGGTTCGCTCGGGTCGGGCAGCCGCGTTGTGAGGAAGGCCAGGCCGGTGGCGGTGGTGACCGGCTGGCCGTCCAAAGACGCCATGGCGACGTCGTACCCGCCGTCGGTCAGCAGCGACGCCCCCGTGAACACGTCGTGGGGTCCCACGACGTCGAGCGCCTGAACGCCCGGAAAGCCGACGATCACCACCCTGCGAGCCATGGCTTCAGTCTCGGCCAAACCGGGACATGGCGTCTATGCCATGCACCCCACGGATTAGGACATCCGGACCTGACCCGAGGCGGTCGCACCGGCCTTGGCAGACTGTGCGCATGGCACAGATAACCTTGCGTGGAAACCCGATCAACACCGTCGGCGAGCTGCCGGCCGTCGGATCGTCGGCCCCGGCCTTCAATTTGACCGGCACGGACTTGGGCGCGATCAGCAACGACCAGTACAGCGGTAAGCCCGTGGTGCTGAACATCTTTCCGTCCATCGACACCCCGGTGTGCGCGACCAGCGTGAGGACCTTCAACGAGCGCGCCGCCGCGACCGGCGCATCGGTGCTGTGCGTGTCGAACGATCTGCCGTTCGCGCAGGCGCGGTTCTGCGGCGCGGAGGGCATCGAGAACGTCAAGACGGGCTCGGCGTTCCGGGACAACTTCGGCAAGGACTACGGCGTCAGCATCGTCGACGGCCCGATGGCCGGGCTGCTCGCGCGCGCGGTGGTCGTGATCGGCGCCGACGGCAACGTGGCATACACCGAGCTGGTTCCGGAGATCGCGCAGGAGCCCGACTACGACGCGGCGCTGGCCGCGGTCGGCTGACGCCGGCTGTTTGCAGCGCAACACGGCGCACGGCTCTGAGCTGCCGTAGCGCCGGAATCACCGTCATTGCGTGTTAGCCTGACGATCCGATCACGATCGTCAACGGCGAATGGCGGCTGAGCAATGACCAAACTTGTCGAGCGGGCCGCGGCGGGGATGCTCGCGACGGCGGTCCTGCTGACCGCGTGTCACGCGAAGTCGACGGTCAAGCCCGACGGCGCGGCGCAATCCGTCGTCGACGTCGTCTCCAGCCAGACCGGCTTTCACCCGAATGACGTGCACTGCCCGTCGGGCGTGGAGGCCAAGGTGGGCCAGGAGTTCGACTGTCACTTCACCGGCCCGGAGGGCAAGCAATACACCGCGCACATGCGCATCACCAAGGTCGACGGCGAGCGGGTCGAGTTCGACGTCAGAAGCCGTCCGTCGTAACTCGTCCCAGCCGATCGGCGGTGGCGGCCAGGACGTGGCGGCACCCGGTCCACATCCGCTCGATGATGTCGGCGGCCGGCGCGATGTCCTCGATCCGGCCGGCCACCTGACCGGTGTTGGCGACGCTGGCGTCCATGTCGCCGTCGAAGTAGAGCCGCTGCACGCGTTGCAGCGCCGCCCCGCCCGCACCCAAAGACGTTGACGAGTCGAGCTTTTCGGCGGCCGCAGTGCGGATCACCCGCATCATCCGTTTGCCGTCAAGGGGCAGCAGCACGGTCGCGGTGTCGTCGGCGCGCACGACCGCCTGCTTAAGGTTGACGTGCACGGGCGACTCCGCCGAGGCCATCAGCCGGGTGCCCATCTGCACGCCGTCGGCGCCGAGAACCATTGCGGCGGCCATGGATCGGGCGTCGCAGATCCCGCCCGCGGCCACGATGGGCACGTCGACGTGGGCCGCGACCAAAGGCAGCAGCACCATCGTGGAGGCGCCGAATCGGTTCTTGAACCCGCCGCCCTCGACGCCCTCGACCACCAGCCCGTCCACGCCGGCGTCGACGGCCTTGCGGGCGGCGGCCAGCGTGCCCACCACGTGGAACACGGTGATGCCCGCGTCGTGGAGCCGATCCGTGAACAGCGCCGGGTCGCCCGCCGAGGTGGTGACGAACCGGATGTCGTTGGCGACCAGGAGATCCACCACGGCCGGATCGCGGTTGAACAGCAGCGCGATGTTGGCGCCCACCGAACGGTCGGTGAGCTCGCGGACGCGTCGGACGTCGACGCGGCCCGCCTCGGAGGTGGTCTCGATGATGCCCAGCGCGCCGGCGTTGGAGACCGCGGCGGCCAGCTGGGCACCGGCGATGTAGGTCATCGGCGCCTGGATGATCGGAACGTCGATCCGCGCGAGCTCGCAGACCCGGTTCGGTGCGGGGACACCGCCCTGGGCCGCCATCAGCCGCGCGGGTCGATCAGGTCGCGGAAACTCGCCGCGGGTTGGACCGACGCACCGAGGGCGCCGACTCGATCGGCGAGACCCTTGTCCGACGTCACCACCCGAATCTCGTGCGGCCGGGCGGCGGCCTGCACCAGCCGGACGATCTGGTCGTCGGCGGAGTTCGCGGCCGCCTTCGGGGCATGCGCCACCTCGATCACCGACGAGGTGATCGCTCTCACCGGCGGTCGCTCGAACACCACGGTCACGTCCTCTCCTTGGGCCGATGCCCATCGGTCGAGCCGTTCCACCAGCGTGGCCATGGCCGCGCCGCGGTCCTTCCACCACCCGTCGGGGCGGCTCCCGATCACGTTCATGCCGTCGACGATCCATCGCACAGGGCCACGGTAGGGCACCGCGTTGAGCGTGAGTCCTGGGCGTCGAGTGTGCGCTCAGGGCGGCGACACGCCGGGCGAGCCGCCCTGGATACACGCGAAAAGCCGTCAGCGCACACTAATTCCTGACTGCCCGCCCGGAAAGGCGCAGCAATGGTATTAACTACGGTCACCGGTATCAGTTTTCACCAACCGATGATGGGAAACGACAATGACGTCGATAGCCGACACGGACGATCGGGTGGTCTCGCTGGCCCGTGGCATGCGCGACCTCGTGCAGGCCGAAGCCGCCGAGTCCGAGCGGGCGCGCACGCTCACTCCGGCGATCGTCGACGAGATGTGGGCGAGCGGGCTGATGTCCTCGTTCAACCCCGTCGAGGCCGGCGGGGTCGAACCATCGTTTGCCGCGATGATCGAAACCTGGATCGAAATGGGTTGGCAGGACGGGTCGTTCGGATGGATCGGCATCGCCAACCTGCCGTCGTCGTTCGCCGCCGCGGCGTACCTGCCCGACGAGGGCTTCGCCGAGGTGTTCACGGCCAACGACAACCACGTCACCCTGGGCGGCCAGTTCTTCCCCAACGGGCAGGGGACCGTCGTCGACGGCGGCTACACCGTGAGCGGCTCGTGGAACTTCGGCTCGGGCATCGGACACTCGCAGTACATCGCGGCCGGGTTTTTTCCGATGGACAACGGCGAAATGCGTTGGATCGGTGAGGGCTTCCCGGAGATGCGCGTCGCGGTCATCCCGCGCGACCAGATCAGCTTCAACGACGGCTGGTACGTGCAGGGACTCAAGGGAACCGGGTCCTATGACTACAGCGCCCAGGACGTGTTCGTGCCCGACAGCCGCACGTTCGAGCTGTTCGTCCGCCAGCCGTACCGCGGAACCTCGCCGGCCACCCGCATGGGCCTGATGCCGGTCACCGCCGCGGGTCACGCTTCGTGGGCGCTCGGGGTCGCCAAGAGCATGCTCGACGACGTCCAGGAACTCGCCGCAACGAAGTTCCGGATGAGCGACATGGCGTCGCTGGCCAGTCGCCCGACGTTCCAGAAGGGCCTGGCGCACCACCGCGCGGCCTGGCGCGCCGCCCGCCTGCTGGTGCTCGACGCGTTCACCACCGCCGAATCTGCCGTCGCCGCCGGCGACGACCTGACCCCGGCCCTGCGGGCCGACATGCGGGTGGCCGCCGTCTATGCGACCGACACGGCCCGAGGCTGTGCCGAGTGGGCGCACCTGGTGGCGGGCACCAGCTCGATCCGGGAGGGCAGCCGCCTGGAGCGCGCCTTCCGCGACATCTACACCGGAACCCAACACGCCTTCATCAGCGAGAAGGTGGCCATCGACGTGGCGCAGATCTGGCTGGGCATCATCGACGACCAGCCGGGGCTGTAGCGGGCGTTCACCCGTTTCTAAGCCGGGCAGTGCCCGGCTGAGCACAATGCGCAAAAGCACGTAATCGTCGCTTATTTCGACTATCGCCCACAACAGCGACAACGGCACCGTCCCTTTCGTAAATTCGGTTTCAGCAAACAACCGAATAAGCCGCGCAGGCGCAGCGAAGAAGCCCAATTCCCGCTAGCGAGAAGGGAATTCGCAAGGCGCGCGCGGCATCACAAAGGGACGGGGAAAATGGTCACACTGGGCAACATCAACGGATGGCAGCCGGGCGACGGCACGGTTATCACCTGGGCGGCCTCGGCCGCGGCGCGGGCGGCGGCCCGGACTGCGCGGCGCAGCGGGCTGGCACCGACTTACCAGAGGAGCCGCCACCTTCGAGCGGCATTCGAGGCGAAAAAGACCGGCACTGCGCTGCCCCGCCTGATGGTGGTGGCGTGGGACGTGCCGGGCGTCTGCGACATCGCGGCGATGACGGCGACCATCAATGCGCACGTCCGTCGTCACGACGCCTACCACGACTGGTTCGAATTCGACGGCGGCGTCATCGTTCGTCGGATGATCGAGGACCCCGACGTCATCGGCCTGGTGCCGACCGACTTCGGACACATGGACAGCGAACAGATACGCGCGCACGCCCTGACGACCACGCCCGAAACGCTTGAGTGGGATTGCTTCACGTTCGGCATCGTCCAGCACGCCGAACATTTCACGTTCTACGCCAGCGTCGACCATCTGCACATGGACGGCATGTCCGCCGGCCTGATCTTCTTCGACATCAACGTGATGTACGAGCAGCTTTCCCAGGGCGGCACCGACGCCTCCGAAGGCCCCGTCCTTCCGGGGATCGCAAGCTACCGCAGCTACGCCGCGCGGCAGCGCGAGCAAGTGGCGAGCCTGACCGAGTCCTCCCCGGGGATCCGGGACTGGATCGAGTTCGCGCGCGACACCCGCGGCGACTGGCCGAGCTTTCCGCTCCCGGTCGGCGACACGGAGGCCGGCACCAAGGCCGGCACCAAGGGCACGTTCCTGACGGTCGACTTGCTGGACGCCGCCGGAACCGAGGCCTTCGAGATCGCCTGCCACGCGGCCGACGCCCGGTTCAGCGGGGGAGTGCTGGCGTGCGCGGCCCTGGCCGAGCACGAGTTCACCGGCACCGAGACCTACCACGGTTTCACGGCCTACGACACGCGGACGCCGGGCGTCGACTCGATGACCGTGGGTTGGTTCGCCAACCTCGTTCCGGTCACCGTGCCGATCGGCGCCGCCACGTTTGCCGAGGCGACCCGGGCGGCGCAGAAGTCTTATGACGACGCCAAGCACCTCGCTGATGTGCCGGTGGAGCGGGCGCTCGCGCTCGGCGCCCGGCAGGGCGTCACGCCACCCACGGCCCGGGCAATGATGGTGTCTTTCATGGACTTTCGCAAGATACCCGCCGCCACGCTGTTCGAGCAGGCCAACTTCGGTACCTACGCCGACAACCTGTCGCACGGCGGAATCAACTTGTGGATCAACCGTCAGAACGACAAGACCACGGCGACGATTTCCTTCCCCGACAACGCCACGGCCCGCAAGTCGGTCCATCGCTACCTCGCGGCATTGACCCAGGCGTTCGCGTATGCCGTCAACACCACCTCGGACTGGGTGGACGCCGTTGCAGAGCACGCGAATTCGCAACAGGGCATCCCGGTCATCAGCATCTAACAAGAAAGGACCAAGCGAAATGAACAACCTACTCGATCTGTTCGACCAGACCGTCTTCCGCTTCGAGGAGGCGACCAACGTCACCAGCGTGGGGCAGTGCGTCTGGGTGTACAACCGCGCCATCGATCTCGACGGCCTGCGCCGGTTCCACCGCCACCTGCAGCGGGGACGGTTTTCGCGCCGGATCGAACGCTCGCCCCTGCCGTTCGGCCGCCACCGCTGGGTGTCGCCCAGCCACGAGTCCGAGCTCGAGATCGTCGCGACGCCCCGGCCCCGCGAGGAATTCGACGCCTGGCTGCGCGAGCAGGCGGCCACGCGGCTGGACGCCGAGCGCGGGCCCGGCTGGCACCTGGCGGTGCTCCCATTCACCGACGGCGGCGCCGGCGTGAGCCTCGTCGGCCTGCACAGCCTTGCCGACGGCATGGCGGGCTGCCTGGCGGTGGTGGAAGCGGCCTGCGGCTACGACAGCGCCATCGACTGGCCCGCCGAGGGGTCGCGCCGGCGGTGGCAGGCCCTGCGCGAGGACGCCCGCCAAGCGGCGCGCGACCTGCCCAGTGTCGGGCGCGCCACGGTCGCGGCGGCCGCCGCGGCCCGACTGGCGCGGCGCAACCGCGCTGGCGCCGCACCGGCGGGCCCCCCGCCCGTGCCCGTGGCCGTGGACGGTCCCATCACCATCCCGACGGCGACGATCTTCATCGACGCCGACGAGTGGGACGCCCGCGCCGAAGCGCTCGGTGGGACCAGCAACGCGCTGCTCGCAGGCGTCGCCGCGCGGCTCGCCGAGCGGGTGGGACGGGTCGGTGCGGACGGTTCGGTCACCCTGTCGATACCCGTCAGCGAGCGCACCGCGAACGACACCCGCGCCAACGCCGTCGCCAACGTCGACGTCATCGTCGACCCGGCGCCGGCGGCGACGGACCTGGGCCAGATCCGCTCGGCCATCAAGCAGGCGTTGATCCAGCGTCACGAGACGCGCGACGAGCGGGAGGCGCTGTTGCCCCTCGTCCCGCTGCTGCCGAAGCGGCTCGCCAGGCGATGCGTCGGCGTCGCCACCGGCAACGCGACCGGTGTGGTCTCGTCCAACATCGGTGCCGCCCCGGCGGCGGTGAACCGGCCGGACGGCACCGACGCCGACTTCGTCTGGGTGACGTCCCTTTACCCGGGCATGACCAAGGCGACACTGCATCGCGTCGGCGGGGTGCTGGCCCTGCTCTCGGCGCGGGTGAACGGACAGGTGTTCATCTCGGTTCAGGCGTATCAGCCGGGGCGCTCCAACTCGAAGGAGATTCTGCACCAAGCCCTTGCGAGCGCCTTGGGCGAATTCTCGCTCGACCTCATCGATGACTGGTCGCGTCCCCTTGCGGCCCAAGCGATCTGATCAGAGGAAGGATTTGAAGACAATGAACAACACACTCGACCTGTTCGACCAGACCTGCTCCAGCCTGGACCGGGCGACCGGTGTCCTCGGCCTGCTGCAGTGCGTCTGGGTGTACGACCGGGAGGTCGACATCGAAGGCCTGCGGCGGTTTCACCGAAACCTGCTGCGGGGCCGGCTATCGCGGCGCATCGAACGATCGGCCCTGCCGTTCGGCCGCGACCGCTGGGTCTCGAGCAGCGGCCGGTCCCGGCTGGAGATCGTCGCGACGCCGAGGCCGCGCGAGGAGTTCGACGCCTGGCTGCGCGGGCAGGCGGCGACGCCGCTGGACATCGAGCGCGGACCCGAATGGCACCTGGCAATGCTGCCGTTCGCCGACGGCGGCGCGGGCGTTAGCCTGGTCGTCCCGCACGCCCTCACCGACGGCATCGGCCTGTGCGATGCGCTGGCGGACGCGGCGTCCGGCCGACCCGATCCGGTCAGCTGGCCCGCCGCGGCATCCCGCCCGCGGTGGCAGGCGCTGCGCGAGGACGTTCGCCAGACCGCGCGCGACCTCCCGGGCATCGGCCGTGCCCTGGCCAACGTGGCGCGACAGGCGCGGGCGGGCGCCGCTCAGTCCGGCCCGGCCACCCCGCCGCCGGCGCGGCTACCCGCCGGACCGGACCAATCCATCACGCTCCCAACGGAAACGGTGTTCATCGACGCCGGCGAGTGGGACGCCCGCGCGGCGGCACTCGGCGGGACCAGCAACACCCTGCTCGCCGGGCTGGCCGCTCGGCTCGCCCACCGCGCGGGACGCGTCACCCCGGACGGCCGGGTCACCTTGGCGATACCCGTCAACGAGCGCACCCCCGGTGACACCCGCGCCAACGCCGTCGCCAACGCCGACCTCACCGTCGACCCCGCGCCCGCGGCGAGGAACCTGCGCGACATCCGGGCCGCGACCAAGTGCGCGCTGACGCGGCTGCGGGACACCCCCGACCGGCGGCGCGAATTGCTACCCCTCGTTCCGCTGATGCCGCAACGGCTGATCAGGCGCCTCGTCGGAGTGGCGGCCGGGAGCCCAACCGCCGTCGTCGCGTCCAACATCGGTGACCTCAACCCGGGCGCATGCCGCCCGGACGGCACCGACGCCGACCACTTCGCCATCAAGGCTCCCCATCCCGACGCGAGCACGGCCATCATGGACCGGTTCGACGGCATGCTGTCCCTGGCCTCGGGGCGGTGGAACGGACAGGTCTCCATCTCGGTCGTCGCCTATCAGCAGGGCCGCCCAAACTCGAATGACGTGTTGCGGAGGGACCTTTCGGACGCGCTGCGTGACTTTTCGCTCGACGCCACGATCGGCTTTGCATGCCCCGAGCTGGCGGGCGCGGCGGGGTAGCCGCCACGCGCGAGCACAACGCGCAAAACCGTGGAATCGCGGCTAATTCCGACTATCGCCGACAAGCGAGACGCGGCCGCCGGGGGCGCCATAAGTTTCGTGTAACCGAGGCGAAAGTCGTTCGCGGCCAGACTATGAGGGGTTTTCACCATGACCAACGAGTCCACTAAGTCCAGGGCAAGTATCGGCGCATTTGGGGCGCTGGGCCGCGTCGTCGTGCGCGCGCCCTGGCTCATGATCGCCGCCTGGGCCGCCGTGGTGGCGGTGCTGGCCGTGGCTTTCCCCCCGCTGACGAAGGTGGTCGAAGGTCAGACGGTGCAACCGCTGCCGCCCAAGGCGATGGCCGCGGCCGAGCAGATGGCCAAGGACTTCGGGGAATCCGCCCAGAACGTGCTGATCGTCGTGCTGACCGACAAGCGCGGTCTGCAGCCGGCCGACGAGGACGCGTACCGCCGGCTGGCCGCCACATTGCGCGACGACACCCGTGATGTGACCGGCGTGCAGGACGTCGCGACCACGCCCGCCCTGCGCCCGCTGATGGTCAGCGCGGACAACAAGGCGTTCTACCTGGCGGTGATGCTGCGCGCCCCCGCCGGGTCTCCCGAGTCTTCGCGGGCATACCAACGGATCACGGACACCGTCAAGCACTCCACCGCGGGCACGACGCTGACCGCGGACGTGACCGGGCAGGCCGCCATGGTTGGTGACATGTCGCTGGTGACCGCCCGCGACTTGCACATCAGCGAGATCGTCACCGCGTTGTTCGTGCTGATCATCCTGCTCGTGATCTACCGGCGGCCCGTGACCGTCTTGCTGCCGTTGATCACCATCGGGGTTTCGGTGGCGTCGGCCCAGGGCGTGGTGTCCGCGCTGACTCAGGTCGGGCTCGGCATCTCCGCGCTGACGATCGGGCTGATGACGGCCATGATCTTCGGCGCCGGCACCGACTACGCCGTGTTCCTGATCAGCCGCTACCACGAGTACATCCGGTCCGGCGTCGAGTCCGACCTGGCCGTGCAAAAGGCGCTCAGTTCCATCGGGGAGGTGATCGCCGGGTCCGCGGCCACCGTGGCCGTCACCTTCCTCGGCATGGTCTTCACCCGCCTGCCCGCGTTCACGAGTATCGGCCCGGCGCTTGCCATTTCGATCGCGATCGCGTTCCTCGCCGCCGTCACGCTACTGCCGGCCATCCTGGTGCTGGCCGGCCGGCGCGGTTGGGTGGCGCCGCGCCCGCCGCTGACCGGACGCCTGTGGCAGCGTTCCGCCGTCCACCTGGTCCGCCGCCCCAAAACGCATCTGCTGGTGAGCCTTTCGGTGTTGATCGCGCTGGCCGGGTGCGCGGCCTTCCTTCGGCCCACCTTCAACGACCGCCTGCAGTTGCCGCGGTCGGCGCCGAGCAACGTCGGCTTCACCGCGATGGAGAACCACTTTTCGACGAGCGCCCTGCTGCCGCAATACATCTACATCCGCTCGCCGCAGGATCTGCGGACGTCGCGCGCCCTGGCCGACCTGGATCAGATGGCGCAACGCGTGTCACAGTTGCCCAACATCGCCGCGGTGCGGGGCATCACGCGGCCCGACGGCCAGCCGCTCGATCAGGCCAAGCTCAGCTCCCAGGCCGGGGCGGTCGGTGCCAAGCTCGAAGACGCCTCGACGCAGATCAGCGACCGAACCGGCGACCTCGACGCGCTGACCCGCGGCGCCGACCAACTGGCGGCAAGCCTCGCTCAGATCCGCGACCAGCTCCGCGGCGCCAGCGGGCCCATGACCCAGCTCACCGCGACGCTGAGCCAGGCCCAGCAACAGCTCGGCGCGGCGGCCAACCTCCTGGACAACGTGCGCGGGCTGGCGAACGGGTCCGTGTCGACGCTGGCCGGCGCCGTCGCCGCCGCAGGGTTCGCGGAACCGCCCGCGGCACAAGGCGTGCAGTCGGCCGTCCAGGGCCTGACCACCTTGTTGGCGACGGCATCCAACAGCCTGCGGGCGGGCGGCGGCAACACCGCCGGCATGGCGCAGAAGATCACCGGCCTGCAGGCCGCCGCCGACCAGCTGGCCGACGGCAGCCGACGGCTCGCCGACGGTGTGCGGACACTCGTCGACCAAACCAAGCGGATGGGCACCGGAATGAACCAGGCGGCCGACCTGCTGCTGTCGATGAAGCGTGACGCCACCGGGCAATCCATGGCGGGCATGTACATCCCGCCGCAAGTGCTGAGCTCGAGCGACTTCAAGAATGCCGCCAAGCTGTTCATCTCGCCCGACGGGCATTCCGCGCGCTACCTGGTCGAAACGAAGTTCGACCCGTTCAGCACTGCTGCCATGGACCAGGTCGCGTCGATCCTCGACACGGCGCGCGGCGCGCAGCCCAACACCTCGCTCTCGGACGCCTCGATATCGATGGTCGGCACGACGGCGATGTACAGCGCGATTCGCGGTTACTACGACCATGATGTTCGATTGATCGTGGCGATGACGCTGCTGATCGTCTTCGTGATCCTCATCCTGCTGCTGCGCGCGATCGTGGCGCCGCTGTATCTCATTGCCTCCGTCGTGATTTCGTTTCTGTCGGCGATGGGCGTGGGGGTGGTCTTCTTCCAGTTCGTGCTCCATCAGCAGATCTACTGGAACGTGCAGGCCACGGCGTTCATCGTGTTGGTCGCCGTCGGGGCGGACTACAACCTGCTGCTGATCACGCGGATTCGTGAGGAGTCGCGCACGGGCGTGCGCTCGGGCATCATCCGCGCGGTCCGTTCGACGGGTGGCGTCATCACCTCGGCCGGCATCATCTTCGCCGCGTCGATGTCCGGCTTGCTGTTCGGCAGCCTGTCGACCATGGTGCAGACCGGATTCATCATCGGCATGGGCATTTTGATCGACACCTTCGTGGTTCGCACCGTGACCGTGCCGGCCCTGGCGGCATTGGTCGGCAAGGCGAATTGGTGGCCGTCCAGGACGAAAGCGAGCGTCGCCAGGGTTTCGACTGCGGGCAACTGCATTCACGGCGACACCTCGCACGCCCTGGCCACGAGCAACATTCGCCGTTCCGCGGCGCATCGGCGGCACGAGCTGTCTTTGCAGGGCGAAGGGATACGCCGCGTGCCCGTCGCGGGGACCCGGCCGCGGCGGGGGACCGGCGCTGCGCCGTTCGCGCCGGGCTATCCACCCTCGTCGCGGAATCGCAAAGCCAACGCGTCGCCCGCGCCGGTATCGGTGAGCAGTTTGCGCAGCAGGGCGGTCAGGTCGCCGATCTCCTGAGGCGTCAGATGCGCGGCGATGTGGTCACGCAGGCCGCCGTGCTTGACCACCTCGTCGACGGTCTCATCGCCCAACGCGGTCAACGTCAGTGTCACCGTGCGTCTGTCTTCTTCACCGCGCTCGCGGGAGATGTAGCCTCGCTGCACGAGGGTGTCGACCAGGCGGCTGGGGCTTCCCGTTTCACAGACCAACCGCTTCCCGAGCTCGGCCAGTGTGAGCGGGCCATGCTGCTTCACCACCTCGAGCACCTCGGCTTGGGCCGGGGTCAGCCCGGTCTCCCGCAAGCTGGTGGCCATCATCCGACCGCCCTCTCGCTGGGCGCCGAGGATGAGGTAGCGGATGCGGTCGAGGTCCGCGGCCGGCCTCGACGGTACCCGGTGTGCGTGCCGCACCGATTGCTTCATGACGTCGATATCCCCTCTTGACACCTGCTCCCGCCACAGCGTATCAATGACGCATCATTAGTGATATGTCATTAATTGATATGACATGAATTAAGGGGTTCTGATGCTCGTAGAGTTCGCCAGCCACGACCATGCCCACTTCGGTGACAGCGACGGCACGCCGCGGCAGCACATCGGCTACCTCGCGAACGGCGCGGCGGCATGAGCGCGGACACCGTTTTCCTGCTGGGGGCGACGGGTGTTTCGGGGCGCAACATCGCGCGCCGCCTGCATGACCACGGCCTGGCGCTGACGCTGGCGGCCCGCGACGGCGACAGTCTGGACGGGATGGCCGGTTCGCTGCCCGGTTCGCGGGTGCTGGCCGGCGATCTCCTCGATCCGGGGCCACTTCCGGACTCTGTCTCGCTCGTCGTCAACACGGTCGGACCGTTCAGCACGCATGCGCAACCAATACGCCAGGCCTGCCTCGAGCAATCGGTTCCCTACCTGGAAATCGCGAATGAGCACGACGCCGTCCAACAGCTCCTGTCTCTCGATTCGCAAGCGCGGCAACGGCACATCCCGATGCTGACCGCCGTCGGCATGGGCCCGACGGTGGCGGAAGCTCTGCTTGCCGAGGTCATCACCGGCGCGAGCCAACCACCCGCCGACGTTCGGCTGATCACCGCTCCGGCGGGCGAGGTGCTCAGCCCGGGATTGCAGGCCACGTTCGCCGACGCCATGGCCCGCGGTGCGATCTGGCTGGAGGACGGCGAGTTGCGCACCGCGCCGTTCGGTTCCGGCATGGCCGAGGTTCACCTGGGCGGCCGGAACCGGCCGGTCTTGCCCGCGCCAACCGCCGATGTCGTCGTCGCGCAGCGAATGAGCAACGCGCGCAACGTGACAGGGTTCTTCGCGGCCCCGGGCGGGCTCGCGGATGCCGGCGGCGACTCCTACGTGTACGTCGAAGCGTGGTGGCCGGACGGGCGACGGCGCGGCCGACAGGCCCGGATGGGCAACGGCAACGAGGTTTCGGCTGCCATCGTCACCGAGACCGCGATCCGCATCCTGGCCAGTGACCGAGCCGCGATCGCAGGCGCATGGACACCGGTCGGCCTCTTCGGGCCGACGGTCGTGTTCGACGCGACGTCCATGGAGGTCACCGATGTAGCGCCCGAACACGTCTGGGTGAAGACCGCCGAGGCCGTCGAGTGACCGCCGGCGCCGTCGCCGTTCATCGGCTCGGCGACAAGCACGTCAACTTCTGGGCCGTCGCGGAGGGCGGCTGGGTGACACTCGTTGACGCCGGGGTTCCCAGGCATTGGCAGCACCTCATCGCCACCCTCAACAGGGCCGGCTACGGCATCGAGCAGATCAGCGCAATCGTGTTGACCCACGCGCATTTTGACCACCTCGGATTGGCGGCGCGCATACAGCGCGTCAACGGCGCACGCATCTGGGTCCACGACGCCGACGCGTCGCTTGCCGCCCGACCCCGGGAGGTCCGGACGTACACGCCATCGGAGCGCCCGGTATTGCCGTACCTGCTGCGCCATCCCTCGGCGATCCGGGCGCCACTGCACTTCGCGAGGATGGGTGCGCTGAAAACCCAGGGCGTCGCCGAAGTCAGCACCATCACCTCGGATGGTGAACTCGACGTCCCCGGCCGGCTGCACGCCTTCCATACCCCGGGACACACCCCCGGCAGCAGCATCTACCTGCTCCCGGGCGGGACGGGAGCCTTCACCGGAGACGCGCTGGTGACCCATGACGCCGTCGGGCACCATCGCGGTCCTTGCGCAATCTGCCGGGGCATCACCCACGATGGAGAGCAGGCGCTGGCGTCGCTGCGCAAAATGATCCGGCTTGACGCTGCCGTCGTTTATCCGGGCCACGGCGGGCCCACCGCCACAACCCTTTCCGAGGCAGCGTCGGCCGCCGTCGACTACGGGGTTCGCTGAGCTCTTCGCTCATCGCCGAGACTGCGTACAGATCGCGTTCGGTCGGAAAAATCGCGCGCTGAGCGCAGTCTCGGCGCGACTCGTCAGCGCAGTGGACGGGTGGGCCGCTTGTCCTTTGCCGCGAATTCCTGCTCGGGCCGTCCCGTCGTGCCGTACCGCAACCCGACGGAGACGTCGCCGGTGGTGGCCAGGCTCGCGAGATACCGTTGGGCGGTCGCCCGCGATATCCCGATCGCGGCTGACACCTCGGCGGCCGACATGGGTTTCTCCGAGGCGCGCAAGGCTTGCAGCACAAGCTGTTTGGTGGAGGACGCCGCGAGGGTGGGCGGTGCCGCGGGAGCCACCCGGGGACGCAGCGCGTCCAGTGCCGCGTCCACGTCGCTGGAGCTGAGGTTGGGGCTCGCCAGGATCTTGCGGTAGCGCGCGTAGCCGGCCAACCGGGCGGCCAGCTCGGTCGTCGCGAACGGCTTGACGAGGAAGCTCAGCGCGCCCGCCGACATCGCGGCGCGGATGGTTGCCGCCTCGGTCGCCGCCGTCAACACCATGCTGTCCCCGTGCAATTCGCGGACGAAGTCGATTCCGGAACCGTCGGGCAGGTACACGTCGACCAGCGCGAGGTCGACGGCCGGGGCCTCCCGCGCCGCCGCCAGCGTGTTCACGGTGGCGGTCACCGTGAAGCCCGGCAGCGTGTTGACCACCTCGGCGTGCAGGTTGGCGACGCGGAAGTCGTCGTCGACCACGAGCACCGTCAGGTCTGCGTCGCCCATTGCGCCTCCTCAACCATCACGCCCGGCAGCCGGGCGATGAATTCCGCACCGCGCAGCGCCAGCTCCGGATTGCCGGGGCTGGCCAGCCACAGGTCACCACCGAGGGCGCGGCTGATCTGCCGCGACAATGCCAGCCCGATGCCGCGGCCGCCCGGTATGCCGGAGTCCGGCTTCGTCGAGGTGCCCTCGGTGAAAAGGTGCTCGACGAATTCGGGCGCGACGCCGTCGCCGCTGTCGGCCACCGTGATATGCAGCGTCGTACCCTCTTGCAGCAGTTCGACTTCCACCTGCTTGGTGGGATTGTCGCTAGTGCGGGCCGCGTCGATGGCGTTGTCGAGCAGGTTCCCGACGACGGTGGTGACGTCGACCGGCAGCACCAGCCGACCGGACACCCAGGTGTTTTCACCGATCGTCAGCGTCACGCCGGCCTCGCGGGCGGCGGCGCCCTTGGCCGCCAGGAACGCTTGCAGGTAGGCGTCGCGGATGGCGTCGATGCCGGGCAGCGCGGATCCGAGCGGACCCGACCCGAGGAGCTCCTCGAGATATTGCAGCCCCTCCTCGACGTGGCCGCCGTGCAACAGCCCGGTCAGCAGGTGCAGGCGGTTGGCGAACTCGTGGCGCTGGGCGCGCAGCACCGTGCTCATCACCTGCACGGCGTCGAGCTGGCGGGTCAGCGACTCGACGTCGGTTCGGTCCCGCACCACCAAAACCGTTCCCAGCGGGCGTCCTTCGCGCGACACCGGCCGCGCCGAAACCACGACGATGCGCTCGCCGACCGTCGCCAGCGTGGGGGTCGCATCGGCGGCGCTGAACACGTCGAGCACGCGTGGGGTCAACCCGATCTCGTCGACGGGGCGGCCCGTTTCATTGCCGATCTCGAGCAGCCGGCACGCCTCGTCGTTGACGAAGGTCGTCTTGCCGGACGGGTCGGTGGCGAGCACACCCTCGCCGATGCCCTGCAACACCGCCGCCTGGCTGCGCACCAGCTCGGTGATCTCGGCCGGCCGCAAACCCAGTGTCAGCCCTCGCCACCGCCGGGCCAGTAGCACCGAGCCGGCGACCGAGATCAGCAGCAGGACGCCCGCCATCGCGCCCAGCACGACCAGGTTCTTCGAAAACTGCTCATCGAAAGCCTTGGTGGAGAGGCCGACGATGACCACCCCCAGCACCCGATTGGAACCTGGCTCGAACACCGGGACTTTCGCCACGATCGCGCGCCCGAGAACCGTGTTGTCATGCGATGTCATCTCATGTCCGGCCAGCGACGGGGCGATGTCGGCCTGGACAGGCAGTCCCAACCTGTCGCGTTGGGGATCCGCGACCCGGATGCCGCTTGCGTTGGCGATGACGACGAACGCCACATGGGTGCGCTGTTGAACCCGGGTTGCAACGCCCTGGATCGGACCGCTGGCAAGTTCGCCGACCAGTTCCGGGCTCGGGGTCAGCGGCCCGTTGTCGTAGCGCGCGATGTTGTTGACCACCGTGGGGGATGAGGCCACCACGCGGGCGATATCGGTGGAGTGGACGTGGTATTGACTGTCCAGGCGCGCGCGGTTGAAAACGGCGAACAACACGAAGGCGATGATCAGTGTCAGCGTCACGACGACGAGCTGCAACACCAACACCTGCGTGGCGAGTCGCAAGTCGATGCGACCCCTGGCGGCCATGGAAGGGACCCTACCGCGCGGGTGAGCACAATGCGCGAAAGTCGGTCATCGTCTGCACGCCGTGGCGCTCACCTACTATCAGCGCATGCGCGGATCCAAGATCCTGATCACCGGCCCGACCGGTCAACTGGCCACTCCTATCGCCCTGGCGCTCGCGCCGGACAACGAGGTGTGGGGCGTCGCCCGCTTCACCAATCCCGCGGCGCGGGAAGGCCTCGAGAAGGCCGGTGTCCGGTGCGAGACGGTGGACCTGGCGGCCGGGGACTTCACCGGTCTCCCAACCGATTTCGACTACGTCCTCAACCTGGCGGTGGCCAAGAGCGGGGACTGGGACACCGACCTCGGTGCCAACGCCGAGTCGGTCGGCCTGCTGATGGCGCACTGCCGGGGGGCGAAGGCCTTCCTGCACTGCTCCTCGGCCGCCGTGTACGACCCGCCCGGCGACGAACCCCGCACCGAGCGGTCCGCCTTGGGCGACAACCACAAGTTCCTGTTCCCCACGTACTCGATTTCCAAGGTCGCGGGGGAGGTCGTCGCCCGGTCGATGGCGCGCATCCTCGACGTGCCCACCGTCATCGCGCGCCTCAACGTCCCGTACGGGAACAACGGCGGGTGGCCGTACTACCACATGGAGATGATGCTGGCCGGCATCCCGATCCCGGTCCCGCCCGGCGGACCGGCGCAATACAACCCGATCCACGAGGACGACATCATCGCGACGCTGCCGAAGCTGCTCGACGCGGCATCGGTCCCGGCGACCACCGTCAACTGGTGCGGCGACCAAACCGTCAGCCTGCAGGAGTGGTGTGGCTACCTCGGCTCGCTCGTCGGCAAGGAGCCCGTCTTCACCGAGGACGCGCACGCGCTGCGCGGCAACCCCACCGACCTGACCCGCATGCACGAGCTCATCGGCGGCACCACGGTCGACTGGCAGGACGGGATGCGCCGCCTGGCCGCGAAGTTCCACCCCGAGCTGGTGAGCGTCTAGAACTCGCGATCACAGGTGGGCCAAGAGCCGTTCGGCGAAGGTCCCGGGATACTCGCGGTGCATGAAATGCCCGCCGGGGACCTCCTCCACGACGTACTCGTTTTCGAACATGCGCGCGGCGCCGCGGTAGTCGGACGGCTCGGCGACCGGGTCGTCCAGCCCCGCAAAGACAACCGTCGGGACCTTGATCTTCGCCTTCAGTGATGCGCTGGGGATGGGGGAGAGCTTGCGGTAGTAGCCGAACGCCGCATTCAGGCTCGCCGGGTTCGCGAAGCTGGCGCGCACGGCGTCGAACTCGTGCGGATCCGCGTTCCACGTCGGTGACCAGCGCCGGCAAATGGCGGGCAGCGCCGCAAAGTCGTTGCGCGCGAAGCGCTTCGGTGCGCCGGGCAACTTGTACGCCGCGAAGTGACGGACGCCCCAGAGTTTCTTGAGCGTCGGCTTGAGCGCCGCCGGGTGCGGAATGCCAACGACGAACAGCTTTTTGACCCAATCCGGTCCGAGCGCGGCGGCGCCGTAGGCGGCCGAGGCTCCCCAGTCGTGCCCGACGACGACGGCCTCGCGGGCGCCGAGCGCTTCGATCAGCGCGAGTGGATCGCGCGCCAACGTTTCTTGGTCGGCGTCGCGGGCAGGGATCGCGCTGGGATGGTATCCGCGCATATATGGGCTCACCGCGCGATAGCCCTGCGCGGCCAGCCGCGGGCGCAGATCGTCCCAGGTGTGCGGGGTGTCCGGGAACCCGTGCAGCAACAAGACGAGCGGCCCCGAGCCGTCCTCCAGGTAGGCGAATCTCAGCCCGTTGGCTTCGACGAAACGGATCTCATCGGCCATGGCCTGGGACACTACGCGCCGGTCGATTTCGGCGTGACGATACGGGCCGCCGCCTCGACAGCGGCGGCGCGCCGGCTGGCGATAACCGCCTTGTCGGTCGTGACCGCCGCAGGGTCGGGCCAGTGCGCCCACGCCAGGGCGATCGCAAACAGGAGAACCAGCAGCTGCTGCGGGTCCCACGCCGGGTCGACATGGCCATCGGCCTGCGCCTGCTCCAGCGCGGCGATGGCCCGCTCGGGCGGGTGCTCCTCGTCGAATTCCGGGATGTCCAGCGGGAAGCCTTCCAGCCGGGCCCACGTGATCATGCGATCGTGCTCGGGCCGGCTCTGCGCCAGGTCGAAGATGCCGCCGACGAACTCGGGCACCGCGTCGGGGCGCAACTCCACCGCCCGGAAAAACTCCGCGCCGTCGGTGGCGACCACGTCGCGAAACAGGGTCTCCTTGTCGCCGAAATGCGCGTACAGCCGTTCCTTGCTCGCGCTGGCGGCGCGCGCAATGCGGTCGATGCGCGCGCCCGCCAAGCCGTACTGAGCGAACTCCGCGCGGGCGGCCGCGAGTATTTCACCGCGGAGCTCTGTCTTCGATCTCACAGGAACATCATAAGCAGACGAACTGGTTCGTTTGTTATGGTGGGCTCGAGAACGGGCTGACGACATGGATAGGAGAGCCCTGATGGTTACGACAGACACGCTGGACCAGGCGATCGCGACGATGCCGAGGGGCGGCCCCAACGCGTCGTGGCTGGATCGCCGATTTCAAACCGACGCGTTCGAGTACTTGGACCGCGACGACGTGGCCGACGAGGTCAAGCAGAAGGTCATCAGCATGCTCGACCGGGTCGGCACGCTGACCAAGCAGCACGAGAAGTACGCGCGCACGGCACTCAGCGTCGTCGCCGACATCCCCAACCCACGCATCCTGGAAATCGGCGCCGGCCACGGAAAGCTCTCGGCCCAGATTCTCAAGCTCCACCCGACCGCCACGGTCACCGTCAGCGACGTGAACCCGAATTCGGTGGCCAACATCGCCGCGGGGGAGCTGGGCAGCCACCCACGGGCGCGCACCCAGGTGGTTGACGCGACGGCGATCGACGCCGCCGACGGCAGCTACGACCTCGTCGTGTTCGCGCTGGCGTTCCACCACCTCCCGCCGGCGGTGGCGACCCGCGCCATCGCCGAGGCCACCCGCGTGGCCAAGCGGTTCCTCGTCATCGACCTCAAACGGCAGAGCCCGCTGGCCACGATGCTGTTTCCCGTTTTCGCGCTGCCCCTGAATCTGGTGCTGACGCCGTGGTCGTGGATTCAGCCCGGGCTGCACGACGGGTTCATCAGCGCGCTGCGCGCCTACAGCGCGTCGGCGATGGAGGCCCTGGGCCGCGCCGCCGACCCGCGGATGAACATCGAGATGCTGCCCAGCCCGAGGCGATTCGGTCCGCCGTCACTCACCGTCGTGTTCTCCCGCCCGCGAGCGGACGACCGTGGCTGACAACACCGAGCTTTCCGCGATCACGAACCCAACCGCGCGGGTGCAGACATTGCGTCGAGCCCTCGACGAGGTGAGCGACCGGCTGCGCCCCGTGATCGACCTTTCCCGGCCCTACGTCGACGGCGTCGAACGTCTGCCCGCGGACGGCCGATTCCTGTTGGTGGGCAACCACACTCAGTTCGGCTCCGAGGTCTTCCTGATCTCCGATACCGTGCGACGCACCATCGGGACCCGGGTGCGACCACTGGCCGAACGGGGTTTCGGGCGCATGCGGGGGCTGCCCGGTGACCTGATCGCGGCGTACGGCGCCGTGGTCGGCGCACCCGAGACCGCGCGCGAACTGATGCGAAACGACGAGACCATCCTCGTGTTCCCCGGCGGCGGCCGCGAGATCGCCAAGTTCAAGGGCGAGGAGTACCGGCTGCGCTGGCAGGGACGCGCGGGGTTCGCGCGGCTGTCGATCGAGAACGGCTACCCGATCGTGCCGGCCGGTCTCGTCGGCGGCGACGACGTGTATCGCAGCCTGACCACGCGCGACAGCGCCTACGGGCGGTTCAGTGCGGCGTTGGGCCGCAGGCTGAACGGGCGCGGGGACATGGCGATGCCATTGATGCGGGGGATCGGGCCAACCCTGATTCCCCGGCCCCAGCGCATGTATCTCCGGTTCGGTTCGCCGATCGACACGAGCAGGCCGCTGGGCGTCACGGACCAGGAGTGGGTGGACATCGTCAAGGACCAGACGCAACGGGCGCTGGAGGACATCCTGAGTGACCTGCGGCGGCTGCGCGACGGCGATCCGTATCGGGGGCTCAACCCGCTGGCGTGGCACCGGGCGACGACGCCGTAAGTGCCTGGCCGCGTGGCAGTATCGGCTGGGTGACCGGTAGTTCCGCCGAGCAGCGGCTGCGCGACCTTGCGCTGCTGCGTCGCGTCCGCGACCGCATCGACCGGGACTACGCGCAGCCACTGGACGTCGAGGCGCTCGCGCGCGGGGTGCACATGTCCGCCGGGCACCTCAGTCGCGAATTTCGGCGCGCTTACGGCGAATCGCCGTACTCGTACCTGATGACGAGGCGCATCGAGCGTGCGATGGCCCTGCTGCGCCGCGGCGACCTCAGCGTCACCGAGGTCTGCTTCGCGGTCGGCTGCTCGTCGCTGGGCACCTTCAGCACCCGCTTCACCGAGCTGGTCGGCATGCCGCCCAGCGTGTTTCGCAACCAAGCGGCCGACGCGACGGCGGGGATAGCGCCGTGCGTCGCGAAGCAAGTCAGCAGACCGATCAGGAATCGAGAAGCGCCCCTGACGCGGCCGAACCTAACCTGACGCCATGGACATCACGATTCACTCGAGCATGCTTCCGCACGACGACCCGGAGGCCTCGCTGGCCTTCTACCGGGACACCCTCGGCTTCGAGGTTCGCCTCGACGTCGGGCAGGGCAAGATGCGCTGGATCACGGTCGGGCCGCCGAACCAGCCCGACACGTCCATCGTGCTGAGCCCGCCGGCCGCCAACCCGGGCATCACCGACGACGAGCGACGCACCATCGCCGAGATGATGGCCAAGGGCACTTACGCCATGCTCATGCTGGCCACCAAGGACCTCGACGGCGCGTTCGAGCGGCTGCAGGCCGCCGACGCCGAAATCGTCCAGGAGCCAACCGAACAGCCGTACGGGCTGCGCGATTGCGCGGTGCGCGATCCCGCCGGGAACCTGATCCGCATCCAGCAGATCCGCTAAGAGCCCACAACGGGAAAAGTCCCGAACCCACTTGGGGT
>NZ_LZKE01000206.1:0-849 GCF_001672675.1 Mycobacterium sp. E2327 | reverse complement strand
GTACAGGCTCGCGCTGGTCATGTCGGCAGCCTTGGCGATCTCCCGAATTGTCGCCTGGGAGTAGCCCACCTCCCCCACGCAGCGCATCGCCGCGGTGATTATTCGAGCGCGGGTCCGCTCGCCGCTGGCGCCTACCGGGCGCCCCAACTGCGACCGCGCGGCGTTCATGCGGGCGCACCTCCGAGCAGGAACCGGATATTAATTGATCGTTCGATTATATTCGACGGCATGCTAGGTCGCCCGGTCGGCGCCAGCGGCGAGGAGACTCGCCAGCGGATAATCGTCGCCACCATGCGGTGCGTGGCCGGCGTCGGCTACTCGCGCGCGACCATCC
Source organism: Mycobacterium sp. E2327 (assembly GCF_001672675.1). Taxonomy (NCBI): domain Bacteria; kingdom Bacillati; phylum Actinomycetota; class Actinomycetes; order Mycobacteriales; family Mycobacteriaceae; genus Mycobacterium; species Mycobacterium sp. E2327. The sequence goes on along the minus strand of NZ_LZKE01000206.1, from coordinate 515 downwards.
GGGAGATCGCCAAGGCTGCCGACATGACCAGCGCGAGCCTGTACCACTATTTCCCGAACAAGTCCGAGTTGCTCACGGCGACCGTCCGGGAGATCGACGAGATCGCGTTGCCACGGGTGCGGTCCGCCGCGGCGCATTCCGATGACGTCGTCGAGCGCCTCGAGGCGATGCTGGACGAGCTGGACAGGTTGCTGCGCGAGTATCCGCACCTGGCCGCGTTCGAACGCGCGATGCGCGGGCATGCCGGACTAAAAGGCTTGCGCGACACCATCGATGACATCGTCCGGGACGCTCAGGCGCGGGGAGCGCTGTCGCCCGATACCGACCCGGGCGCCGCGGTCAACGCGATCTACGCGCTGGCCCGTGGGCTGACGGACCGGTCGGCCAACCTGACCGCGGACGCGTACGCCGACACGCTGGCGTCGGCCAAAAAGCTGCTCAGGGGAACGCTTTTCGAGCCGCGAGCGAGTCGCCGAGCGTCCACAGCGCAACGCCGATCAAAACGAGATCCTTGA
>NZ_LZKE01000205.1:0-965 GCF_001672675.1 Mycobacterium sp. E2327 | reverse complement strand
GGCGCCGGTGCTGGCGGCCCAGCTCAGGCCGTCGGCGGCCGACACCGCGAACAACGACGACCCGTAGTTGTTTTTGGCCGGATGCCCGTGTTTGCGGGCGTAGCGCGCGGCGGCCCGCGCGCCGCCGAGGTAGTGCCACAGGCCCGTCTCGTGGCCGCCGAACGGGCCCAGCCACACCGTGTACGACAGCACCGCCAGCCCGCCCGGCTTGGTCACCCGCAGCATCTCGGCGCCCAGCTGCCAGGGCCGCGGCACGTGTTCTGCGACGTTGGAGGACAGGCAGATGTCGACGGAGGCGTCGGCGACGGGCAGCGCCATGCCCGAGGCGCGGACGAAGTCGCCCGGCCCGGGTGCCAAAGCCGGCCCGGCCGCGTGCATCTCGCGCGGGTCGGGTTCCACGCCGATGTAGCGCACACCGGCGTCGGCGAACGCCGCCGCGAAATATCCCGGGCCGCCGCCGACGTCGAGCAGCGTGCGGCCGACCGGCGGCTCGCCATGGGCGCCGCGCCAGAGGTCGGTGACCATCGCCGCGGTATCGGCGGCGAGGGCGCGATAGAACCGGGCCGGGTCGGACCGCTCGTGGCGAAACTCGGCCAGCAAGCGCAGCGAGCGGGACAGGGTTGCCCGCCGCGCCAAGAGGTCGGTGACGGCCACCGGCCAACCCTACGGCCGGGGTCGGCTAGACCTGTTGGTCGTGCCGTTGCAGATACGGCGCCAGGCCGAGTTTCTCGACCAGCAGCAGGAAATCCCCGCCGGACACCGCGAACTCTGGGGGCTCGTTCACACGCTGCCGCACGTCGCGCGGCCACGAAAACCGCATGTCCAGGCCCCCGATGGTGTCGCGACATCCGATTGTCAGCGGCGGCGCACCGGGGATGCCGACGACGAGGACGGGCGTCGTCGACAGCGTCGAGGCCATGCCCCGCTCGAACATGCGGCCCACGATCTGGTCGGGCGATCCGAAC